>JBGSKT010000532.1:0-9795 GCA_041741075.1 Lysobacterales bacterium | reverse complement strand
CGGCGGCGATCAGCCGGTCGCGCCAGGCTTCGGCGTGGTGCAACTGCGCGGTGTTGCGCAACGCCGACTGCCGGGATATTTCCAGTGCGGCGCGAATCGCCGGCAGTTCGTCTTCGTGTTTGCGCAGTTGCTTGGCAAAGTATTGTACTTGGCGTTTGTGCGCGATCTGGGCGCCGATGCGCTTGCTCTCCAATGCCTGCCGGCAAAGGTCGGCCGACATCGGCAGTTGGCCGATTTCGCGTTCGCTGAGTTCGCTGATGGCGTGCGCCAGTGCCAGTACCTCGAGCGCCTCACGGCGCTGCTGGCTGCGGCTCGGACCGCCGTAAACTTCGTTCCAGTCGACCTGTTCGTCGCGCATGACGACGCATCCCGATAATCCATGTACAGCGCCAAGGATACCCTGTGAACCACATCGCCACGAATTCAACATCGGTTGCCGAACAAATGGATCAGTTGGCCGCACTGGCCAGCGACGTGATCGCCCGCTGCCGGCAGCAAGGCGCCAGCCAGGCCGAAGTCGGCATGCAGTTCGAAGTCGGACTGAACGTCAATGTGCGCCTGGGTGAGGTCGAAACCGTCGAGCACACGCGCGACCGCGGCATCGCGGTGACCGTGTATGTCGACCAGCGCAAGGGCTCGGCCAGCACCGCCGACCTGCGTGCCGACAGCATCAGCACCACGATCGAACAGGCGCTCGCGATCGCCCGCCACACCGAGGCCGACCCGGCCGCCGGGCTGGCCGATCCGCAGCGCATGGCGACCGTGTTTCCACAGCTCGACCTGTGGCATCCCTGGGCGATCGATGCCGAACAGGCGATCGAACTCGGCGTCACCTGCGAGGCCGCCGGCCGCGGCCACGACCCGCGCATCAGCAATTCCGACGGCGCCAGCGTGTCCAGCGGCAGCAGTCTCGGAGTCTACGCAAATTCGCATGGGTTCATCGGCCGCGAGCGTCGCACCCGGCATTCCCTGTCGTGCTCGCTGATTGCCGAGGATGCCCAGGGCATGCAGCGCGATTACTGGTTTTCCACCGCGGTTGCGCGCGAAGACCTGGAAGCGGCCGAGACGATCGGCCGGCACGCCGCCGTTCGCACCCTGGCCCGGCTCGACGCCAGGAAACTCGCTACCCGCGCCTGCCCGGTACTGTTCGCCCCGGAGCTGGCGCGCGGGCTGATCGGAAACCTGGTCGGTGCAGTCAGCGGCGGCGCGCTGTATCGCAAGGCCAGCTTCCTGCTGGACAAGCGTGGCCAGCGGCTGTTTCCGGAATGGTTCCAGGTGCACGAGGATCCGTTCATCCTGCGCGGCCTGGGCTCGGGCGCGTTCGACGCCGAAGGGGTCGCCAGTACCGCCAGCGACCTGGTCCGCGATGGCGTGCTGGCGCGCTATGTGCTGGGCAGTTACTCGGCGCGCCGGCTTGGGCTCGAATCGACCGGTAACGCCGGTGGCATCCACAATCTCAAGGTCGCAGCCAATGCCGGTGACCTTGACGACCTGGTGCGGCAAATGGACCGCGGGCTGCTGGTCACCGAACTGATGGGGCAGGGAGTGAATATCCTGACCGGCGACTATTCGCGCGGCGCGGCCGGGTTCTGGGTCGAGAACGGCAGCATCGTGCACCCGGTGCATGAAGTCACCATCGCCGCCCATCTCGGCGAAGTATTTCGGCGCATCGTCGCCGTCGGCAAGGACATCGACACCCGTTCCAACATACTTTGCGGGTCGATCCTGGTGGAAGAAATGACGGTGGCGGGGAGTTGAGGACGAACAGCGGTTTTCAGTTTTCGGTTTTCAGTTTTCAGTGTGGCCGGAATCCGGAATCCGAAAACCGAAAACCGCTCTAAACCTACGACCTCCGGTCGACGCTGTAACAAGCCAGATCACGCAACAGTTCTGCCGTTGCGCCGAGCGGCGCCAGTTCGGCCAGTGCCTGTTCGCGCAAGCGCTCGGCCAGATCGCGGGACTGCGCCATGCCGAGAATGGCCGGATAGGTGGGTTTGTTGCGGGCGATATCGGCACCCTGGCGCTTGCCGATTACCGCGGTTTCGCCTTCGACATCGAGAATATCGTCGCGGATCTGGAAGGCAAGTCCGATCTTCCCGGCCGCGCGCCCGAGCCGGGCGAGCAAATCCTGATCGCTGCAACCGGCGCTCAGTGCGCCCAGTTGCACCGCGGCGGCGATCAGTGCGCCGGTCTTTAGCGCGTGCATGCGTTCGAGTTCGACATGATTCAGGGCGGCGCCGACCGATAGCAGGTCGAGAGCCTGCCCGCCGGCCATGCCCTGAGCACCGCAGGCGGCGGCCAGCAGGCGCAGCATTTCCACCCGAACCACAGGCAGCGCGGCATTGTTGGTGTCGGCTGCCAGCACCTCGAAGGCCAGCGCCTGCAAGGCATCGCCGGCCAGAATCGCGGTCGCCTCGCCAAAGGCGACATGACAGGTTGGCTGGCCGCGGCGCAGGTCGTCGTCGTCCATGGCCGGCAGGTCGTCGTGGATCAGCGAATAGGCATGGATCAGTTCCACCGCCGCCGCCGCGGCATCGGCCTGGCCGGTGCTGCCGCCGACACTGGCCGCAGTTGCGTAGGCGAGCAGCGGGCGCAGGCGCTTGCCACCGCCGAGCACGCTGTAGCGCATGGCCCGGTGCAGGGTCTCGGGGGCGCTATCGGCCGCGGGCAGCATCCGCTCCAGCAAAGCTTCTGCGTGGGCAGCCAGGGACAGCAGTGCCGGGGTCAGTTCAGGGCGCGTCGGTGTCAAAGGCAACCGCACTTTGCGGGTCGGTGGGATCGAGCAATTGACGCACCCGCAATTCCGCCTGTTCGAGCGCGCCCTGGCATTGTCGATACAGCGACACCCCGCGCTCGAACGCGGTCAGCGATTCATCCAGGCTCATTTCGCCTTTTTCCATGCGGCCAACCAGAGCTTCGAGCTCGTCCAGCGAATGCTCGAATTCGGCGACCTGGGTGGCCGTGGGGGGCGTATCGGTAGGCTGGCTCGACATGTCGCGCAAGGTAGCGGTGTGCTGGCGCCGACGCAAGTATCGGACTCCGACTCTGACTCCGACTGAGCAAGAACTGTAGCGACGCCTGCGTCGCGACCGGGCTACCGAAGCGCTAATCGCGACGACAGGCGTCGCTCCTACATCCGTCCTCTGAACGGTACACTGGTCGAACCGCAGTCACCGAGGCAGACCATGACCAAGGCCGTATGGAACGACACGGTGATCGCCGAAAGCGATGACACCGTCCTGCTCGAAGGCAATCACTATTTTCCGGCCTCGGCACTCAAAGCGGAGCACTTCCAGCCGTCCAGCCATCAGACCACCTGCCCGTGGAAGGGTGTGGCCAGCTACTTCGACGTGAAGGTGGGTGCGGCGCTGAATGCCAACGCCGCCTGGTACTACCCGGAGCCCAAGGCCGCGGCGTCTGAAATCAAAGGCCGGGTGGCGTTCTGGAAAGGGGTTCGGGTGACTGGATAAGCAGGGATCCGCCTTTGTGGGAGCGACGGGGACGTCGCGACTGTCACTTCGAAAGGGGAGTCGCGACGTGCCCGTCGCTCCCACATTCGCTGCTTCCCGATTCCCAGCCAGGGCCTAGCGCCGCTCGAGCAGCATCAGCGCAAACCAGTGCCCGGCATCGGTCCAGTGACGGGTCAGGCGCAGGCCGGCCCGGTCGGCCAGTTGGGCGAATCCCTCCAGGGTGTATTTGCAGCTGATCTCGACCCGGATTTGTTCTCCGGCGAGCAGGGGAACGGTGTGGCCGGCGACCCGCACGATCTGTTCCACCCGGCTGACGATATCGGTTTCGATGCGTCCGGCCAGCGGGTTGTAGACGGCACGGTGGGCAAACCGGGACAACTCGAAATCAGCGCCAAGTTCGCGGTTGAGGCGGGTGAGCAGGTTGAGCGTGAACGCCGCGGTCACGCCGGCGCTGTCGTTGTAAGCAGCTTCGATCAGCGCGGGGGATTTCTGCAGATCGATGCCGATCAGGGCGGCGCCCTGTTCGCCCATGGCCTTGGTCATCTGGCGCAACAAAGCGACTGCTTCGTGCGGGTGAAAATTGCCCAGGGTCGAGCCGGGAAAGAACATCAGGCGCCGCCGCTCGGCGTGTTGTGGTCGGGGCAGTTCGACCGCCTGGGTGAAATCGGCGCAGACCGGCAGCATTTCGACGTCGGGCAGGGCGGTCGCAAGCTCGGCGACGCTGGCGAGCAGGGCGCTGCGCGAAATTTCGATCGGCACGTAGGCGACCGGTTGCTGGAGACTCTGTAGCAACTGCCGGGTCTTGACCCCGCTGCCACTGCCGTACTCGACCACCAGCGCCCGTGGGCCGACCGCGGCCGCGATGGCCGGGCCGTATTGCGCCAGGATCGCGCTCTCGGTCCGGGTCAGGTAATACTCGGGCAGTTCGCAGATGCGCTCGAACAGGGCCGAGCCGGTCGCATCATAGAAATATTTGGACGGCAGTTGCTTCGGCCTTTGCGCCAGGCCGAAGTGGACATCAGCCGCGATGTCGTCACCGGCTGGATGTAGGTCGGTGAGTCGCCGTGCCCGACAAATACTCATTGCCTGCGCTCCCACACCAGGTTGGAAAAGCCGAATGGCGCGGGCACCAGGCGGTAAAGGTAGTGTCTATGCATTCCGGGCCAGACGCAGGCCGGTGAATTGCCAGCGATCAGCAGGGTAAAAGAAATTTCGATAGCTTGCGCGAATGTGGCTGGCCGGGGTCGCGCAGGAACCGCCGCGCAGCACCCATTGCCCACACATGAACTTGCCATTGTATTCGCCGAGGGCGCCCGGCAGCGGCTGGAAGCCTGGGTAGTTGACGAACGGACTCGCGGTCCATTCCCAGACATCGCCGAACAATTGCAATGCGCTCCCGCTGTCGTGGGCGGCGGGCCTTGGGTGCCAAAAACCGTCTTCCTGGAAGCGGCCGGCAACCGGCTGGGTACCGGCCAGTGCCTCCCACTCGTCTTCGCGGGGCAGGCGGGCACCGGCCCAGCGCGCGAAGGCATCGGCCTCGAAGAAACCCAGGTGGCTGACCGGGCGCGCCGGGGCGAGCGCGATCGGTCCGTGCAGGCTGAACTCGGATTGCAGGTCGTCGGCCCAGTACAGCGGATGCTGCCAACCCTGGCGCTGCACCGTGTCCCAGCCCTCGGCCATCCATAACAACGGATTGCGATAACCGCCGTCGGTGATGAATTCGCAAAACTCGGCGTTGTTGACCGGCCGGTTGGCGATCCGGTGCGGATAGAGCAGCACCGCATGCCGCGGTGTCTCGCAATCGAAAGCGAACCCCAGGCCGTCGTGGCCGATCTGGCTGGCCCCGCTGCGGCCGTCGAGAAAGCGCAGCGGGACCGCGGTGATGTCGGCATCGGCCCCGGTCGGCGCCGGGGCGAGCGCCGGCAGCAGCGGATTCTGCGCCAGCACGTGCTTGATGTCGGTGAGGATCAGTTCCTGGTGCTGCTGTTCGTGCTCAATGCCCAGCGCGACCACGGCATCGCGCTCGGCTTCGGCCGGAATTCGCAAGTACAGGTCGGCCAGGCGCTCATCGATCTGCTTGCGGTAGTCGATGATCTCGGCCAGAGTCGGCCGCGACAGCAGGCCGCGGCGTGCGCGCGTGAACATCGGTCCGGCGGAGTGGTAGTAGGAGTTGAACAGGGCCATCCAGTCCGCATGCACGGGCCGGTAGCCGGGTTCGCGGGCGAGCACGAACTGTTCGAAAAACCAGGTGGTGTGGGCGAGGTGCCACTTGCTCGGGCTGACCTCGGGCATGCTCTGCACCACGCTGTCTTCGGGCAGGATGTGGCGGACCAGGGCTAGCGTGGTGTTGCGTGCCTCGAACAACCGCGTCGGCAGTGGCGTGGCAGTGACGTGCACTTGTTGGTCCGGGCTCGGGGCGATGGCGGGCATACAGGGTCCGTTGGCTTGGTCCGACCGGGGCGCGTCACGCACGGCGCGGCATCGGCGGGGTGTCGGGTTCGATTATAGGTCGCCCGGCCCGGCAACTGGCCAAAAAAAGCGGCCCATCGCTGGGCCGCAATCACTCTCACTGTTCAGAAGACAGAAGACCGAAACCACCGTCTCCCCGGCGAACGCCGGGGCCCAGGCTGCTGATCCATGCCTAAAACCTAAAACCGCTCCACCCTAAAAATTGTAGATTGCCGAAAGCGAAACCACGGTCTCGTCGAAGTCCGGCGACTCCGAGCCGAACAGGATCACGTTGGCCAGCTGGTTGGCCGGCACGCCGTCAAACGCGACATCACGCGAACGATAGTGTTCGTGGTGAATGCGCGATTTGAGGGCGAGCCGGTCATTGACCTGAAACTGGCCGAACAGGGCGACCGAGGTGTCGGTGACGCGATTCCTTGGCAGCGGCGCCGAGGTGAGCGCGGACCCGGTGCTGACATCGACGTCGCTGGTGACCTTGGACAGCAGTACATCGAAGCCGAACTGCAGGCGGGTTGCCGGTTTGTAAGTCAGGTTCAGACCGCCGGTATCGGCGCGGTCACCATGCAGCACCAGCCACTGCCGGGCCGGGTCGACCACTTGGTTGACCCGGTTCGCGCCGCTCTGGAAACTGACCCCGGACTGGTCGCTGGTCAGCTTGTCGTAAGTGTAGAAGCCGCTGAACGACCAGGCCTCGGACGGGGTGGCGGTGAAATCCACGGTATACGAACGGGTGGTCGATTCGGTCAGACCGAGCTCGGAGTTGTTGTAGTCGTCCTTGCTGTAGCTGGCATCGAGTCCAAACACCAGGAACGACGCGGCGGTGATATCCAGTTGCCCGGAAATCTGGTCGCGTTCGCGGTCGGCGATCTGGAAGCGGCGCAGCAGCGGCGCATTCTCGAAGCCGCCGGGCAGGGTGTCGATGAAGCCTTCGACGAAGCCTTCCAGCACCGGCGCCGCGCCGTCGTAATGCGAGCCGTTGCGGTCGGCCAGGCTACCGGTGACCCGGGCTTCGACCCGCTCGCCCAGATTGCGGCTCAGGGTCAGTCCGATCGTATCTTCGCGGGTTTCGGCACGTTCGGAAAAGGTGCGGTCGATTTCGCGATGTTCACCGAAGCCAGTGACGCGCAGCCCGCCATCGAAGCGGTAGCCGCCGTCCAGACGGAACTTGGTTTCCTCGTAGCTGTAGGGTTCGTTGAAGCGGCGGCGGCTGCTGAGTGGCGCGGTGTCCTGGAGCTGCGAATCGCCGCCGATGTAAACGTACTGGTCGCGCGGCGTGTTGTTGTCGCGGTCGTCGTAGCGCAGGTTGGCGCCCCAGTGGAAACGCGCGCCAAGCCGCGAGCTCAGACGCAGATTGATCACCGTGGTGTCGATCTCGCCGTTCAAGGAATCGCGCGGCAACGGCGAGGTGATGCTCGCCGCCAGCACCGGGTTGATCGTGAAATTCTGGAATGGGTCGTTCTGGGTCATGCTGCCGATCGCCACATCGCCGGTCAGTCGGGTACGGTCGGTGAAGTTGTAACCGAACAGGAAGGTGCCCTGATTGAAGTGGTTATCCGGGGGCAGGGCCAGCTGGCCCTGGCCGGTCGGGAAGCCGGCCGAAGGATGCCAACCGTTGATCGCACTGAACGGATTGTCCCAGCGCAGGGTCTCCTGGTCGTTCTGGAAAATCGACAGGTGATAACGCAGCTCCGCCTGGAACTTGTTCTGGGTGTAGTGCAGGCCGACATCGACCTGGTGCTCGTTGTAATTGACCGGCTCCGGCAGCAGCGCGGCGCGCGGGTTGCCGCCCGAATTGCCGATCACCCCACCGATGCCCTTGAGCCCGTCCTTTTCCTCGTAGCGGTAGTTGCTGGTGAACTCGAACTTGCCGGGCAGGAACTTGTCGAGCCCGATGCCGTAGCGCTTGCGCTCGGTCTTGAGCGAGATCGGGCGCAGGCTGGCAGTGAGTTGGGTCATGCCGGCGGTGGTGGTCGCGGGTACCCAGTTGGCGGGCAGGGTCAGTTCGGAGCTGCCGGCGCCATTGAAGATGGTCTGGGCGGAATCGTCCTTGAAGCTCGGGATCTGGTCGTAGCTGGCGCGGACGCGGAAATCGCCCTGCCTGCCGTACTCGGCCTCGATCGAGCGTGAACGCAGGCCGGCGTCGCGGGCGGTGAAGCTCACGTAATCGGTACGGTCCTCGTCGTAGCGCGGGCGGTTCTGGTAGTCGATATTCACCAGGGCGAACAGTCCCTTGTCTTCCAGGCCGGTGTACTTGCCGGCGCGGAACGAATCCTGGCTGACGTAACCGAAGCCAAACTCAAACAGGTTGGTGACTTCGATCTGTTCCTTCAGCTCGGGGCTGTCTTCGGGCCGATCGGCCACCGCTTGGGCGAACGCGCCGCCGGGCAGAGCCAAAGCGCAGGCGATCAGGGTGGCAAGCAGGGTGTGCGGCGGGAACGGGCTTGGCCTTGCGGGCTGCCGTCGGCAGTCGATGCGGTCGTGGTCCTGGTAGTTGTTCATGACTCACCTCATGGGCTTTCTGGCAATACAGGGTGGGGTACGCTCGCGATCGGGCATGGTGGTGCCGCGATCAGCGCGTCCTGCGCACACCGGAAGGATGGTTGCTGCCGTGGATCTGCGAATGGCAGTTCAGGCAGTTCTTGCCGAGCAACTGTTGCGCGCCGGAGGGCGTGGCGGCGCCGGGCAGGCCGGTACCGCTGTAGGCCGTGCTCGGGTGGAATTGCGCCAGATGGCATTGCTGGCACAGCCAGGGCGCGCGATTCTTGAGCAGGTTGTCGTTGACCGAACCATGCGGCTTGTGGCACAGGGCGCAGTCTTCACGCACTGGCTCGTGTTCCCACAGGAACGGGCCGCGCTTTTCGGCGTGGCAGGTGTAGCAGGTCTCGTTCAACGTGGCCGCAACCAGCAGGGTCGGGCCGTTGGAACCGTGCGGGTTGTGGCAGTCGCTGCAGGCCACTTTACCCTCCAGTACCGGGTGCGCCGACGGGCGGTGCAGCTCGGCGCGCTTTTTCTTGTGGCAGTCCAGGCAGACCTCGGGCTGGGTGATCTTGGCCATCACCGCGTCGTTGCCGGTATGCACGTCATGGCAATTGGCGCAGGCGACGTTCTCGTTGTCGTGCACACTGCCCTTCCAGTGCATGCGCTTGCCGGATTCATGGCAGGTCAGGCAGGCCTTGTTCTGGTCGGCAGGCTGGGAAGCATGCCCGCTCTCGGTGTCGGCAAAAACCACGTCGGGCAGCGGCCGCGGCGTGGCCTTGCTGGCGTTCGTGACATGGTCGCTGCTCTCGCCGTGGCAGTTCTGGCAAGTCGGCGTGCGGCCATCGGCGCGCAGTCCGTGCGGGGTCTGGTACAGGGTCAGGGCGTGGCCATCGCCTTCGTCATGGCACTTGGTGCACACCGCGTCTTTGGCCAGCGACTCGCTGACCACGTTGGTGCCGCTGTCCGAGCCTAAATCCGGCAGCGCCTGATCTTCGCCGGCCTGCACGCCGGTCGAAAGTCCCAGTGCCACAACAACCCACAAAGCCAATGCGAGGAACGGTGTTTGGCGTTTCATTTTCGGTCTCCATTGCAAAATTCGAGTCGAGCTGCGCATGGCGCACTCCCGTGTGGTGCAAGGCCGACCCTGGGTGAAGACTGCGCCGAGCATCGGCGCGTACCTCATCAGCAAAGCCGTCCATCTACCGTTGTTGCCCAGTATCCACCTGTTAGGACGGCGTTAATTGACGCGCTCAAGTTCCGCGAAGATTTCCGTCGACGTGCCCGGCCGGCTCTAGCGGCTACCCACTGGGGTACGCCAAAGCCGGACGCCGCGACCCCGGGCGCTCCCGCCTTGATTGCTGGCCGGGGTGTCGCCCCC
>JBGSKT010000531.1:0-4692 GCA_041741075.1 Lysobacterales bacterium | reverse complement strand
GTTCACGGTCGAAAATACCGGCGATGTGCCGCTGGTGATGCCGGCTTCCCCGGGTTATGTCACCGATGTCAGCGTGCCCGGGCCGAATGTCGATACCACCAGTTGTTTCGCCGGCTGGACCGATCCGCTGCCGGTGGCGGTGTCGGGTAACGACAACCACATCAGTACCTGCGTGGTCGGGCCGATTGCCGCCGTGGCGACGGGTGTGGTCAATACGGGCACCGCCAGCAGCCCGACCGGGCCTTCGACCGATACTTCCGTGGCCAGCTACGGGGTGACCGGGCTTGGCCTGGACAAGACCGCCAACGTCAGCATCTATGGTTTCGTGGGGCAGGTGATCAATTACAGTTTCCTGGTTACCAACACCGGCAGCGCGACCCTGAACGGCCCCGTGGTGATCGCCGACGACAGATCCAGCGACGAAAGCTGCCCGGCGCTGAGTACGATTGGTGACTTCGATAATTTCTTCGACCCCGGCGAGTCGATCACCTGCAGCGCGACCTACACGATCACCGCGGCCGATGTCAGCGCCGGTTCGGTCACCAACATCGCGACCGCTTCCGCCGGTGGCGCGACCTCGCCGTCCGACACGGTGACCATCACCTATGAGCCGCCGGTGCTCAACGTAACCAAGACGGTCAACCCGAATCCGGTATCGATTGGTGAACAAGCGACCTACACCGTCGGCATCACCAATACCGGGCTGGTCGCCACCTCGGCCAACATCATCATCGACGATACCCTGCCTGCCTTCATGACCTATGTCAGCGCGTCCGGCAGCAACTGGACCTGCGACGGTCTGGTGCCCTTGCGTTGCACTTTCACCGGCGTCCTCGCGGCCAACGGTGGCGCGACCGCGCTGGCGATCGTGGTCAATGTCGGCGCGGGTACGCTCAATGGCAACAACACCGCGCGCGCCAGCGGCGGCGGTGATCCGTTCTGCCCAGCGCCACCGGCGGTAGCGCTGGCGCGTTGCAGCGGCACGGTAATCGTCGGCACGGTGCCGGTGATTCTGGCGGATGTGGCGGTGCAGGTGGAAGGGTCCGAGCTGGTAGTGCGCTTTGGTACGGCCTCGGAAGATGGCGCGCTGGGTTTCCGGGTGTATGCCAGTCGGGACGGTGAGGCGCAGCGGCGGGAGCTGATGCCTGGACTGAATCTGGCTCAGGCGTCGCTGCTGGAGCCGCAGCATTACCAAGTCCGTGGCAGCTACAGCGGCCAAACCCAGGTCTGGATCGAAGAGCTGTCGATCAAGGGCGAGAGCACCTATTACGGCCCCTTTGCGGTGGGCGCCCGACTCGGCGGTGGTGTTGCCGAAGTCAGCACAGACTGGATGAATGTGCGGGCCGAGCAGAGCGCGTTCCGGTTGACGCAGCGGCAATCGCTGGCTGATCAATCGACCGGCGGCGCCAGTGCCGCTGAGGCGGAAGTGCGCATCCAGCAGTCCGGTTGGGTGCGGGTCCGCTATGAGGATCTGCTCGCCCAGGGCATCGACTGGAGCGGCGTGTCGGCGGCCCAGATCGAGCTCAGTCGTGGCCCGGCCAGGATACCGGTCGAAGTGCAGGGTGGGCCGGTATTTGGCCCGGGCAGTGCCTTGGCATTTCTGGGCGAAGCGGTATCCGGCAGCCTGTACACGAACACCGCCGTCTACGGACTGCGGGTGGCCACTGCGGCGGCGCCCTTGTCGGCGATTTTCGCCGGGGTCGGCGCGCTCGACGTGCAGACCCACCGCGCCGATCGCTTCGAGCATGCGCCGAATCGCCAGTATTCCTCCGGCTCGCCACTGGACGATCCCTGGTATGCCCGGCGCCTGGTGCGCAACGGCACCCCGTCGGCTTCAGTGGACGAGAGCTTTGTGCTGCCGGCCCGGTTCGATGGTGAAAAGCCGGAACAGATCGAAGTGGAATTGTGGGGTGGCCTGGATTTCCCGGAAGCGCCGGATCACAGCCTGCGCCTGCGACTCAACGGCGTGGTCATTGCCAGCGCACAATTCGATGGCGTGACCCGGCGCCTGCTGCGTGCCGAATTGCCGAGCGGCTTGCTCAAGAGTGGCAACAACACCCTGACCATGGAATTGCTCGATGATCTAGGCCTGCCCGCCGACGTGGTGCATCTCGAAGCCATCCGCATCGATTATCAGCGCCAGTTGCAGGCGGTCGATGACCGGATCGATTTCAGTTTGCCCGCCGACCTTGCCGATACCGACGCCGGGGCGGATCGGTTGTTCGTCGATGATTTCGACGATGGCGGCAGCGCTGCCTGCGTACACCTCGCGAATTGCAGCGCCTACGCGGTGAGCGGCCTGAGTCGCCCCGACGCGGTGGTGCTGCGTGAGCGCGCCGGCCAGGTGGTGCGCCTGCTGGCCAGCAGCTCAGCCGCGGGCGACGGTAGCTACCAGCTGCGCTTTGCCAGTTCGCGTCGCCCCGGTGATCATTATTGGGTGGCGCCGGCAGCGGGTGCGGTTGGCGCCAGTCTGGCCCTGGCGACGCCACTGGTGGATCCGTTGGCGGGCGCGGCGGCCGACTATCTGATCGTTGCGCATCCAAGCTTTGTCGATGGACTCGCACCACTGATCGCTGCGCGTCAGGCAGAAGGATTCAGCGTACGGGTGGTGAACGTCGAGGACCTGTACCGATTCTATAATGACGGCGTCATCGACCCGGTCGCGATCCAGCTGGCCCTGAGTGACGCCTACCAGCGTCTCGGCACCCGTTATGTGTTGTTGGTTGGCGGCGATACGCTCGATTATTTCAATTACACCGGGACCAACTCGGTCAGTTTCGTGCCCACGCCGTATCGGATGACCCACGAGTTCATCCGCTTTGGCGCCGCCGACAGTGCTTATGCGGATATCGACGGTGACGGTCTGGCTGACCTGGCCATCGGCCGTTTCCCGGTGCGCAGCAGTGCCGAGCTCGATGCGGCGATTACCAAGACCCTGGCTTACGCGAACACCAGTTTCGCCGGCAATTCCGTGTTGCTGAGTGATCGCAATTCCGGGGGGATCAACTACGGCGACCAGTTGGCACCGATGGGCAGCTATCTGGGCAACGGCTGGACCATGAACAGCTTGCGCCTGCAGAACTATGCCAGCGGTGCTTCGGCGCAGGCGCGCACCGATCTGGTGAACGCGGTGAACAATGGCCAGGCGCTGGTGGCCTTCCTCGGTCACAGTTCTCCAGGCAACTGGACTTTCGAAGGTTTGCTGACCGCGTCGCAGATCTATGCCGGCGCCTTCAGCAATTCAACCAAGCCGACCCTGGTCTGGAGCATCGGCTGTTACGGCGGCTATTTCGTTGACCCCAGCTACAACACCATCGCCCATGGTCTGTTGCTGCAAAATGGTGGCGGCGCGGCCGCCGTGCTCGGCGCCAGTGGATTGACCAATGTCAGCAGCGATGTGGCCTGGATCAATACTCTGGGTGTGCGGCTTGCCAGCGAGCGCATCGGCGATGCCCAGCGTCAGGCGCAACGCATCCTGGCTCAGGCGGGGTCTGAGTTCCGCGATGTCGCCGTAGGCGGCACGCTACTCGGTGATCCGGCACTGCGCTTGCACCAATAGTCCGTAACCTGGCTGGTTGGCGCAGCGAAGCTAGGGGCTAGAGGCTAGAGGCTAGGGGCTAGAGGCTAGGAAGTAGGTCGGCTCAAGGCGCGTAGCGCCGGAGCCGACATTGCCGAACCCTGCCGACGCCAAGCCAGCCACGTCGCGCCGCAATGCGTTACCCGGTTTGCAGGGACAGCGACGCCGTTGCCAGAGGACCGGGGACAGAAGACCGAGGACGGAGGGCAGAAACAGCCGTCGCCCCGGCGGAGGCCGGGGCCCAGTGGCGACCGTATCGCCACTCCAGACACTGGGTCCCGGCGTTCGCCGGGACGACGCCGTTGCTGTCCTCCGTGGTTTGTTCCCTGACCTCGGTCTTCAGTCTTCTGTCCTCTGAAAGCGCGACAAGCGCCGCGCACTTCAATAAGCTCCGGGCATGGGCGCATTTTTCCTTGGTCTGCATCCGGATAACGCGCTGGCCGATGCCGCGCAGGCCGATTGCGCGGCGGCGAGTCTGGGCGGAGATTGCGTCCGGCAGATGAGTGCCGGATGCACCGCGGTGATGGCGCGGGCCGGCAGCGATCTGACCGGGCCAGCCAGCGACGGCGATCTGCTGCTGCTCGATGGCGGGCTGAGCGCGCACTGTCGGAACGAACTGAAGAGCGCACTGCATCTGCCGGAGACCAGCGATGCGCTGCTGATCCAGCGCGCCTTTGCGAAATGGGGCGCAGCCGCAGCAGTGCGCCTGGTGGGTCGCTTCGCGCTGGTGCTGGTCGATCGGCGGCGGGCCTGTGTGTGGTTGCTGCGCGATCCGCTTGGCGAGTGCAGCCTGTACTTTGCCGAGCAGGGCGGTGCGCTGTCGGTATCGACATCGGCCAGCACCCTGATCGCCGCTGCGCGTCTGCCGAAGCGGGAGAATCCCCAGGCGATCGCAGCGTTTTTTGCCCTGCGCGCGCCCCGGACCGGAGATAGCTACTGGCAGGGCGTGCACAGCGTTCCGGCCGGCGAATGCCTGTGCATCGGCGCCAAAGTGACGCAGCGCCGTAGCCAAGCGTTTGCTTGCTCGGAACAACCACGGCGATTCGATTCCGACGCGCAGGCGGTGGCCGCCTGGCGGGACGTGCTGCGCGGCGCCTGCGAGCGCGCCATCGCCG
>JBGSKT010000530.1:0-4241 GCA_041741075.1 Lysobacterales bacterium | reverse complement strand
GAGCGACGCCTGCGTCGCGACAAGCCACTCGAACCACCCATGACCCAGCCCGCCATCCAGGTCGAAGGCCTATGGAAGGAATACACCGTCGGCGCCGCACAAGACCGCCACACTACCTTCTACGACCTGCTGACCAACTCGCTCAGGGCGCCGTTCCGCCGCCTGCGGCAACTGGGCGGCAACACCCGCGAAGCAGAACAATTCTGGGCCCTGCGCGACGTCAACTTCGAAGTGCAGCCGGGCGAGGTATTGGGCATCATCGGTCGCAACGGCGCCGGCAAGAGCACCCTGCTCAAGATTCTCAGCCGGATCACCGCGCCGAGCCGCGGTCGGGTCAGCCTGCGCGGCCGCGTGGCCAGCCTGCTCGAAGTCGGCACTGGCTTTCATCCGGAGCTGAGCGGGCGTGAGAACATCGATCTCAATGCCACCATCCTTGGCATGGGCAAGCGCGAAATCGCCAGCAAGTTCGATCGGATTGTGGCGTTCTCCGGGGTCGGGAAATTTCTCGATACCCCGGTCAAGCGTTATTCGAGCGGCATGTACGTGCGCCTGGCCTTCGCCGTGGCGGCGCATGTCGAGGCCGATATTCTGCTGGTCGACGAAGTTCTGGCGGTCGGCGATGCCGAGTTCCAGAAGCGCTGCCTGGGCCTGATGGGCGAAGTCGCGCGCGGCGGCCGCACCGTCTTGTTTGTCAGCCACAATCTGACCGCATTGCGCAATCTGTGCAGCCAGGGCTTGTTGCTGCGCAATGGCAGCGTCGAGACGTTCGGACCGGTCGCCGACGCACTCAACCACTACGCGTTTACCGGAACCGAACGTTGCGCGGCGGCGGTGGAAATCGACGAAGCCCACGCCGACAAAGTGGCGGCCCTGCGCCGGGTGGCGGTGGAAGCGGCGGATGCCGAAAACGGCGCGCGAATCGCGGTGGATACCGCGTTCAATGTGCGGGTGCGGGTGGAAGTGCGTCGACCGGAGACCGATATCGCGGTGTTCTTGAGTTGCTTCGACAGCCACCAGAATCGGGTGTTCAGCTCGGCCAGCTTCTTCGACCCGACCTTGAATGGCGGCAGGCTGGGCGCCGGGCTGCACGAGTTCAGCTGCCGGGTGCCGGCCTTCCTGCTCAACACCGGTGGCTACACACTCGACGTCGTGTTGATTCGCGATCGCTCGGAGATCGTGCTGACCGAGGCCGGTGTGGTGTCGTTTCACGTTGCCAGTGAGGCGGATGGGATCGCGGGCTGGAACTGGCCGGTGCAAGGCATCGTGCGACCGAAGCTGGATTGGGCGACCGAGCCGGTCGATGCCTCGGAGACTGGCAGATGAACGGGAGTAAGTCATTGGGAAAGGTTGTCATCACCACCATTCAGGCACCCACGCCGTCGACGCTGGCGATGCTCGACAAGGCGCGCGCCAGCGGTTTCGACTTGATCGTGATCGGCGACCGCAAGACCCCGACCGTCGATTGGCCCGAGGGTTGCCGCTATCTCGATCTTGTCGCGCAGGCCGATAGCGGCTTCGTGCTGGCCGGACAATTGCCGTTCAACCACTACGCACGCAAAAACCTTGGCTATCTGAGCGCAATGGCGGAGAAGGCGGAGGTGATCTTCGATACCGATGACGACAACGCGCCGTTGCCGGGCTGGGCACCGCGCACGCTGGCCACTCCGGCGCGACCCTGCCCGCAGACCGGCTGGGTCAACGTCTACCGGTACTTCACCGACGCGCATGTCTGGCCGCGCGGACTGCCGCTGGAGCACGCGCGCCGCCAATCCTCACCCGCGCCGGAACTCGGTGCGATCGAAGAAGTGGTGGCCCCTATCCAGCAGGGATTGGCCGACGGTTCGCCCGACGTCGACGCGGTCTGGCGCCTGCTGCTCGACCAGGACATCCGATTCGACCCGGGCGACAGCGTGCAGTTGCTTCCGGGTAGCTGGTGCCCATTCAACAGCCAGAGTACCTGGTGGTATCCAGCGGCCTATCCGCTGATGTACCTGCCCAGTCTGGTCAGCTTCCGCATGACCGATATCTGGCGCAGCTTCGTCGCCCAGCGTTGCCTGTGGGCCTTGGGTCATGGGCTGGTATTCCATGGGCCGGAAATGTTCCAGGACCGCAATCCGCACAACTTGCTGCGCGACTTCGAGCAGGAGATTCCCGGTTATCTGGGCAACGACCGGATTCGCGCGGTGCTGGAAGACCTGGAGTTGTCGGCCGGAATCGGCGAGGTCGGCAACAACTGTCATCGCTGCTACCGGGCGCTGGTCGATGCCGGGTTGATTCCGCTGCAGGAAATGCCTCTGCTCGATGCCTGGTTGTCCGACCTCAGTCGCGTTTGAGCGGGTCTTGGCCGATTGCACAGACTCCAGGAAGTGAAATGAACATGAACCCGATACTGAGCGAGATCATTGAAACCGGGGTGACCGTGCTGCCGGATGGTCGCCGCGTTCAGGCGCATTCCGGGGTTGGCCCGGGTAGTGGCCGCGTGCTCCGGCATGCGGTCGAAGTGGCACGACCCAAGGTGGCCGTTGAAGTGGGGCTGGCGTTTGGCCTGAGCACGCTGCACATCCTGGACGCCATGCAAGAACACGGCGGCGGGCGCCTGATCGGAATGGACCCGGCCCAGGATGACGTGACCTGGCAGAACGGTGGCCTGCACAACGTCCGGCGGGCTGGGTTTGCGGACCGCTATGAGTTTCACGCGGTGACTTCGCAGCAACTGCTTCCGCAATTGGCAGCGACCGGGCTTCGGGTCCAATTCGGCTTCCTCGACGGCTGGCATACCTTTGACCACACCCTGGTCGATTTCTTCTATGTCGACAGCATGTTGGACGTGGGCGGGGTGATCGTGCTGGACGACGTCGGGTACCCGGGGTTGCAGCGTCTGGCGCACTTTATCGTGTGCAACCGGGATTATTCGATTCTGGATATGGATACCCGACCGCTGCCCAAGGGGTGGCGCGTGTCTGCCAAGGCCGTGATCAGAAAGAGCCTGGGCCCGTTGGTCGCGGATAACCCCACGCCGAGTGAGGCCACGGCACAATCAAGGGCGCAGGTGGATGGCGCTGCCTTGATCGCGCTTCAGAAGCGTGGCGACGACCAGCGGCGCTTCGATCATTTTGTGCCGTTTTGAACGGTACCAGCCTCACCGTCTGTATGCTCCATCAAGCTCCCGATCGGACATTCTGTTCCGGAAAATCATGTCGCATTCGAGCAAGTCGCCCCTGTCATCGAATCGGAACGAGGTCATTCTGACCAAATCGAAACCGCGTGCGTGCAGGAAACCCGCAATCTCGTGAAACAGCGGACCGCCCGCGTACATTTCCTGAAACTGTGCTTCGGCGTAGATCCATCGGATTTGGGGCAAGACCGTCTCGGCGCCGCGCAAAACTTCCAACTCAAAGCCCTGGACATCAAGTTTCAGAAGATCGATCGTTGTCAGCCTGTGCTCGAAAACGTAGCCGGAAAGTTTTTGGACCGTGACCATCTCGCTGTGCGTCGGCGACAGATCAAGCCCGTAGATGCCGTCCGCCATCGCCTCGCCAAGCTCCAGAAAGGAAGTGCACTGATCGAAGCGGCGCACGACCAGTTCGCGTTCACCTGCGCTGTTGTCGAGGGCCACACGGTTGCAGTGGATGTCGCCCAGATCCCGCAATCGGCTGGTCAGGCGTGTGAACGCGTTCGCGACTGGTTCAAAACAATGCACCTGCGCCAGCGGCTGAAAGGCGAGCGCGCTCTCGGCGAACTGACCGATGTTGGCGCCGACATCGATGATTACGGCTCCTGGACGCAGAGCAAACAACGCAAGGTCGGGATAGTGGGCACGCAGCGCCATCGGGTATCCGCCAAACATCAGCCGCAGTTGATGACGGCGTCGCAGCGGGATAAGTCGGCGCAGAAATGCTTTGATCATTGTCGGATTGTAGGACAGTGCGTGGCGGCTGCGGCATGTCGCTCGCCATTGACGAGACGACGTTCGACCGTCTTTCCCTACTTCACCGGGAACCGGCAGGCCGCTCCACGATATGCGAAGCCGCGTGATGAATACTGAAAATCGACCCTTGCTGTCCATCATCATCCCCAGTTTCAACCAGGGACGATTCCTTCGCGAAACCATCGACTCCTGCCTGAGTCAGGACTACCGTCCGATCGAGATTCTGGTACTCGACGGCGGGTCGAAAGACGATACCGTGGCGGTGTTGAAGTCATACGCCGCGCCGGAGTTGCACTGGCAAAGCGAGCCGGAC
>JBGSKT010000529.1:0-3031 GCA_041741075.1 Lysobacterales bacterium | reverse complement strand
CGCGGCCTGATCGGTGGCCGTTGCCAGTTCGCGCCAAAGCCGGCCCTCGCGCGCGGCGAGCGCGGTCAAGGCAACGATGGTGTCGTGGGTGATGCGCACGCGGGTGGCATAGTCCTTCCAGGAATGGGTTTCGACCAGCATCCCGAAGCGGTTGCGGGTGGCCCAGTAGGAATGCGAAAAACGCGGCGAGGCGACGCCGTCGGTAATGCCGGAAGCTGGATCGTCATAGTTGTCGAACGAGGGATAAAACGGCAGCGGCAGGGAGCCCTGGCGCGCAAGCTCGGCGATCACCTGGTCGCGCATGGCCGTTCCGGCGACACGCATGGCCGGATCACCGGAATAATGCGGTTCGACCTGGATTGCCACGTCGTGTTCGAACTGGGCGCCGTCGGTGACATGCAGGTCGGCCAGCACGATCGGATCCCAGCTATCGAGCAGCCCCAGCATGGCCTGCATTTCCGGGGCTTCGGCCTTGGTGTAATCGCGATTGAGGTTGAGATTCTGCGCGGTGGTGCGCCAGCCCATCTCCGCCGGGCCGCGCTGGTTCGGGCGGTTCCAGGCCTTGAAGCGTTCGTGCCCGTCGACATTGAATACCGGCACGAACAGCCACACGATCCGCTTGAGCGCAGCCGCTGCCGACTGGTTCTCCAGTAGTTCGGTCAGCGCCAGAAAACCCGCGTCCTTGCCGTCGATCTCGCCGGCGTGGATGCCGCCCTGGAACAGCAGCACGGGAATGCCCTGCTGGCGGGCAGCGGCAGGATCGAAGACGCCACTGTGCGTGGCCACCAGCACCTTCATCGGCCGACCCTCGGGGCTCTGCCCGAAACTCAGACAGCGCACCGAATCGGGATAGCGCTCGGCAAACGCGGCACACAGCCGCTCGATTTCGGCATACCGGCCGGTGCGCACAAAACCGGAGCGTTCGGCTTCGGTGCGTAGCGTGGATTCGGCCGCGCGCAGCGGCACCGCGACCAGGGTCAGGACCAGCAGCAACAGCATGCGCATCGGGACCCACTCCAGTTAAAACCCAATGCTATCGAATTCGCCGGGCACGGACCTGTGCCGGTGGTCAGGCGCGACTGGGAGCGCCGAGCACCAGCTCGGCAATTTTTTCATCAGAACCCGCGGAACGGATGGTGGCCCGAGCTGCGCGATTCGCTGGCCCTGGCCTGTGGCGATGGAAAGTGCCGAGCCGTTGCTCGATGCTACAGGGCGATGCTGGGCTTCGCTCCGCTCAGCGCCAGCCTACGTGCATCGCTCGGCACCATCCTGCGCGCCCGGCTCAACCCGGTTGTCCGTCCACGCGTGGGGCCAGATAGATCGCCATCGAGCGGATCGCCCAGGGCAGGAAGGCGGTCAGCCATAGTGCGGCGGCGAGAATCTGCCAGGCCGGTCCGTCCGCGACCAGTTCGGCCACGATGCGGGCCAGGGCGACGATCTGGATCAGGCCGAAGGCGAACCAGGCGCTGGCGTTCATTTGCAGCGGCCGGCCGGAATGGCCCTGGGTAACGCGGGTGACCATGGCCACCAGCAGGCTGCCGAAGAAGCCGATGGTCAGCGCGTGTACCGGGGCGCGGCCGAGGATGAACTGGTCACTGAACCGGAACACCAGGCTCTGCACGGCAAACAGCGCGAAACTCGCCGGCAGCCAGGCGAAGCCGAGCAGCAGCACCCGCAGCAAGCCCGGCATCGGCGCGCGTGGCCACCAGCGCCACAAGGTGAATCCGGTCAGCAGCGCCAGCGGCAGGTCGGCAAGCCACAGCCAGGCGTAGCCGTGCATCAGTTCCAGCAGCAGATGGGCGAACACCAGCAGCCACCACGACAGCAGCAGGGCCGGCGGCCGCCACACCCGGTAATCCTTGATCGCCATGCTGGCAAAGAACGGAAGCATGCGATGGCAAACGCTGAGATAGACCGGCAGGGCGAAGCCGAACACGGCGATCTTGATCGCGGCGAACACCCACAAAAGATGCGTCGGCGCATGCAGCCAGGCAGCAAACAGCAACCACGCGGCCAGGCCCATGGTCAATGCGGCAAACGCCGACAGCGCATGCAGACAGCGACCGCCATCGCGCCAGATCACGCCGCCAAGGAACATCATGCTGGCGATCCAGCCGGCCAGGCTGAAGATCGTGCCCAGGTGGATCAACAAGGGATGCCCCCAGAGCCCGACCAGCATCAGCAACTGACCGCCAAAAATACCCAGGCCGACCGGCAGGTAGTGCCAGCGGGTAAACGCCGCCTGGTTCATCCAGCGCGGAAACACGGTGAGCAGAAAACCGAACATGAACGGTGCCAGCACCTGCAGCGGCATCAGCAAGGCATGCGCCCAGCCGGCCGGAATCGGGGGCTGCGGCAGCGCAAATAGCCAGCCCTGTTGTGCCGCCAGCCACAGCGTCCACCACAGCATCATCGCCAGAACATTGAACGCACCGACGAAAAACAGCAGACGGTGCGGGGCAGCGGCCAGGCTCGGGAGCGGGAAATTTGGCTCGGTGGACATGGCCGGAGTGTGGCGGCGCGCAGCCAAACCTGCCTTGACCCAGGTCAGGGAGGGGAATGGCGGTGTTCGGTGTTCGGTGTTCGGTGTTCGGTTTGGCCTGAAACTGAAAACTGAAAACCGAAAACCGAAAACCGAAAACCGCCGTCAGCGTTATGCTGTCCACTGTTATCCGAACCGAGGTGAGCCCGTGACCGATGTGGCCGAGACCGGGGTGCAAAAGCCGGTGCTGTTGCTGATTCTGGATGGTTGGGGGGCGCGCGAGGAGGTCGAGTTCAATGCGATCGCCGCTGCCGATTGCCCGAACTGGCGACGCATGCTGGCCGAGTGTCCGCACACCACGGTCCATACCCACGGTCGCTTCGTCGGTCTGCCCGATGGGCAGATGGGCAATTCCGAAGTCGGGCACATGAACATCGGCGCCGGCCGCGTGGTCTATCAGGATCTGACCCGCATCGAGGCCGACGTCGCCGCCGGTGGACTGGCGCGCAATCCGGCGCTGGCGCTGGCGTTTGCGCGGGCCAGCGCCGG
>JBGSKT010000528.1:0-5557 GCA_041741075.1 Lysobacterales bacterium | reverse complement strand
CCGATGATCGGATCGAGCGCGCTGGTCAATGCCCTGTCGCGCTGGCCCCAGGACCAGACCGCCGAACCCGAGGCCGCACACCGCTTGCTCGGCCATGCGCCACGCGATTTCACCCCGACCGCCGCGGATTTTCTGCGCTGAGCGACTGCCATCGCCGGCCTGCGCATCGACCTGCACCGGTACGACCGAACAGAGCCCAGAGCGTTGGGCGGATCAGCGCAGCGCATCCGCCACACTCTCCCCGACCGGCGGCACGATCCGACCTTGCAGCAGCAAAGCGCCCACGGGTCGGGCAGACCGCCCGCAGCAAGCCAGCCTCAGGGGCAGGACGCGCAGCGTCAGTCTGGGAATCGAAATCCATCCGAGCGGACCGCCAAGCGGCGGGCAAAAAGCTCGGTCTCTGGTATTTCCGAAAAGTGGGTGTCCAGGGATGCGCCGAAAAGTGGGTGTCCAGGGATGCGATGATCGGACTGCGCTCGAAGTACCAGAGAAAGGCCACTCGGAACTCCAGCTCGGCTGCTGGCAAAACCTCGACAGTAAACCGAGTCACATTGCGATCGTGCGCGCACGAACCTCAGACCAAGCAGCGCCCTTCGCCACGCCGGCGTGAAGCTCGGCTCGTCGCCGCAATAATTCGGTACGCCAAGCCTCGGCAACCGAACCCTCGTCGCCGGTCTCAAGACTATCGATGAGCGCGGCTACGACCGCGGAGCGCTCCGCGACAGACAGCTGAAGCGCCTCTTCAAGAACATGGTCTACCCGGGCGTTCATGATCCAAAGCATAGCATCCGTCGCTCCCCCAACTCCGCGCTCGGGCGGCGCGTCAAGGGCGTGGCGCCAGGCCCGCGAGGCCGCGCTGTTGATCATCGGCACGGGCTCGGCGCCACACCGTCGTCGCCGGCTTCGCTTTTGGTTCATGGGCGACGGATAACGGAAATGATCTCTGCCATTTTCAAGAAATGGGTGTCCAGGGATGCCTCCAGGGATGCCTCACGGGGCACATGTCCGCGCCGGGCATTGGACAGCGTGGGCGATGAGCGCGGCCCATGCCGCGCCCATCGTCGTTCATGGCGCGGAACCCACTAGTTCCCCTGATCGCAGGAATGGCGGGTGCTCGGCAATGTGTACCGGAACAGGATATAACCGACCCAGGACAGCAGCAGCACCGAGCATACACCGAGCCAGCGGTCAGTCTTCAGCCGCCACACGTAACACAAAGGAAGCACAAAAAGAGCGACAAATAGCAGCACCGGGAGTACGTTTCCAAAGAAATACATGCGTTTTTCCTCTCAGGCCAAAGGCGGGAAGACAGGGCAATGCGGTCCGGATGAATCTCCAGGAGGTTTCCCAGTTATGCCATCCAACCATTCCTAGATGGTTCGCGTGCAAGTGACCACGCCGCCAACCGTTACACACGAGAAATGCACCCCGGGACTGATAACTCGGATTTGCACCCCCATCTCACCAGCGTGTCGCAGCTGGCGTTCAAGGGAATTTCCGGATGGATCCCTGGAAAAATCGAAGTTGATCCTGGTGAGTTCGGCCGGAGTATCAACGATCGGGTTACCCGCCGCATCCACTTCAGTGCCCTCAACCAGCTCTATGCTGTTATTCAGTGCGTCAAACTTCACTACCACTCTTGAGCCGTCAGGAAACACAATGATCGCGAGAGTGGTGACTTGGACGCTTTTGAAAATATTGATGATTCCTGCGAACACGGAATCAATGCCGACCAGAATGCTCTCATGAAAGTTTCCGCTTACTACCGGACTTCCCAAGTAGTCAATAAGCGCGGTCCGTTGTCCACCTGGACGGGCAACATCGAACGCCGATCCGATTGCGACATCGGTCGGAACCTCAAAGGTCACATTGGAAATCATCGAGCCGCCCGTTTCCGCATAGCGTACGGCCAGTCTTTGTAGCAAAGTTGCGACATCCGCCTCGACAGATTCCTGATAAACGAACCAGTCATAGGTACCGCCCGGTGCCGGCTCGCGTTCGACCTGAAACTGCCAAACCAATCCCCGCGGCACGTTGTAGATGTAGTGCAATCCCACGCCCGTATTCCGGGCAAGGACCGAAGCAGCGGCTTCCGTTGTACATGTGTCGCAACGTACTTCTCGCGCCTGAGAGCATGTGATGCCAACGGCCGCGGTGATCGCCAAAATCAGTCGGCTGAGAACCAGGCGCTGCTTAGCGTGGGGGGGGGGGGAGTATCTGTTCAATCCGCATTGTTGCTTCTCCAGTTTGGTCGCCCGAAATGTGGGCGGAGTTAACTTACCGCAACCAAATGCGTCTGTCAATTCGTGTGTCTGACTCGTGTCTGAGTCGCGTGTCTGAAGGTTCGCGTGACGAGCAACGGCGTAACGTGCCGATCGCTTTTGATCCGCGATGATGGGCACTGCCTTTGGCCTTTCATCCTACGTCGCTGCGTCGCAGGTACAGCATCCAAAGCGGCGCGGAGCGCCGCACTGCATCGGACTGGTCGCCCTTAGCCGCCGGCTTCGCGCTCCAGATAACGCGCGGCGTAGCTGCACACCGGCACCACGGTCAGGCCCTGGGCACGAATCCAGGCGATGGCGCTGCGAGTCAGCTCGGCGGCGATGCCGCGGCCGCCGAGCGCGGCCGGGACCAGGGTGTGGGTGATCAGCACCCGATCCCCTTGGCGCTGGTAGTCGAGCCGGCAGCGCTGCCCGTCGATCACGGTGAAGAACTGCTGGCGCTCGTGATCGTGTTCGATCGGCGGCGGGTGGCTTGGCCGGGTTGCCACCGTCAGGCCTGTTGCGCCGCGCGGATCTGCGCTTCAACTGCGACCAGGGCGGTCATGTTGACGATGCGGCGCACGGTCGCGGCCGGGGTCAGGATCATCACCGGCTTGGCCACGCCCATCAGGATCGGGCCGATCGCCACGCCCTCGGTCAACTGCCGCGACAGGTTGTAGGCGATGTTGGCGGCGTCCATGTTCGGGCAGACGAACAGGTTGGCGCGGCCGGTCAGGATCGAATTGGGGAACAGCTTTTCGCGGATCTCGGCGTTGAGTGCGGCGTCGGCCTGCATTTCGCCGTCGATCTCCAGGCCGGGCGCGCGCGCCAGCACCAGTTCGCGCACGGCGTGCATCTTGCGCGCGGAGTCGGAGCTGCGCGAACCGAAGTTGGAATGCGACAGCAGCGCAACCTTGGGCGTGATGCCGAACAGTTTCAGCCGGTAGGTCGCCTGCAGGGTGGCCTCGGCCAGTTGCTCGGCGGAAGGCTCGATCTGCACGTGGGTGTCGAGAAAGAAAAATACGCCCTTGTCGTTGGCCACTGCGGTCATCGCGGAGGGCGAGCTCACGCCCTGGTCGAGCGCGATGATATCGAGCACGTGCTGCAACTTCTTTTCGTAGCGGCCGACGATGCCGCAGATCAATCCGTCGGCCTCGCCGCGCTCGACCATCAGTGCGCCAACCACGGTCGGCCGCGAGCGCACCACCGCCTTGGCACCGGCCGGGGTGACGCCACGACGTTCGAGCAGGCGATGGTAGTGCTGCCAGTAATCGTTGAAACGCGGATCGTTGTCGAGATTGGTGATTTCAAAATCGACCCCGGGGCGGATGCGCAGGCCCATGCGCTCGATGCGCATGTCGATCACCGCCGGACGCCCGATCAGGATCGGCCGGGCCAGGCCGTCGTCGACGATGGTCTGCACCGCGCGCAGCACGAATTCTTCTTCGCCCTCGGCAAACACCACCCGCTGGAGGTCGCGACGCGCGCGTTCGAACACCGGCTTCATGATCAGGCCGGTGCGGAACACGAACTGCATGAGTTTTTCGCGATACACGCCAAAGTCTTGAATCGGACGGCTGGCGACGCCGGATTCCATCGCCGCCCTGGCCACGGCCGGGGCCAGCTCGACGATCAGTCGCGGATCGAAAGGTTGCGGGATCAGGTATTCCGGGCCGAACGCCAGGGTCTGGCCGCCGTAGGCCTGGGCCGAGATGTCCGAAGCCTCGCGTCGGGCCAGGCCGGCGATGGCGTGTACGCAGGCGAGCTTCATTGGCTCGTTGATGCGGCTGGCGCCGACATCGAGCGCGCCCCTGAACATGTACGGAAAACACAGGACGTTGTTGACCTGGTTCGGATAATCCGAGCGCCCGGTGGCGATGATGCAGTCCGGGCGAGCCTGTCTGGCGAGCTCCGGACTGATTTCCGGAACCGGGTTGGCGAGCGCCAGGATGATCGGCCGCGCGGCCATGGTCGCGACCATTTCCGGCTTGAGCACGCCGGCTGCGGAAACGCCGAGAAAGACATCGGCGCCGTAGACGATATCGGCCAGGGTGCGCAGTTCGGTGACGCGCGCGTAGCGGCGCTTGTCGTCGTCCATATCTTCGACCCGGCCCTGATAGACCACGCCGCAGCGGTCATTGACCAGAATATGTTCGGGCTTGACGCCGAGCGCGACCAGCATGTCCAGGCAGGCGATGCCGGCGGCACCGGCGCCGCAGGCGGCGACTTTGACTTCGCCGATCGGTTTGCCGACCACGTGCAGGGCATTCAGCACCGCCGCGCCGACGATGATCGCGGTGCCGTGCTGGTCGTCGTGGAAGACCGGAATCTTCAGCCGTTCGCGCAGGCGCTTCTCGATATAGAAACACTCCGGCGCCTTGATGTCTTCCAGGTTGATGCCGCCGAAGGTCGGTTCGAGCGCGGCGATGATGTCGACCAGCTTGTCCGGATCGCGCTCGTCGAGCTCGATATCAAACACATCGATGCCGGCAAATTTCTGGAACAGTACGCCCTTGCCTTCCATCACCGGCTTGGCCGCCAGCGGCCCGATCGCGCCCAGGCCGAGCACCGCGGTGCCATTGGTGATCACCGCGACCAGGTTGCCGCGCGCGGTATAGGCCGAAACCAGGGACGGGTCGCGCTCGATTTCCTCACAGGCGGCGGCCACGCCGGGCGAATAGGCCAGCGCCAGATCCTTCTGGGTGACCATCGACTTGGTCGCCTGGACCTTGATCTTGCCGGGCGGATGGCAGCGGTGATATTCGAGCGCCTGGGCCTTCAGATCGTCTTGACTGGACATGGGTTTGGGTGCGCCTGGGGCTGACTGTAAAAGGTTTCTGGCACTATACCATGCGGGTTTTTTCCCCCCGGGGCGATCTTTGGCCCTTGCCCGCGGGGGCGCGCTGCACGACCATGGTCGATCATTGCGAGCCACACTTCGGGAGTCGGTGATGATCGATTTTTCCAGCGATACCAAGACCCGCCCGGTCGCCGCCATGCGCGCGGCGATGGCCGCGGCCGAAGTCGGCGACGAGCAGGCCTTCGAAGACCCGACGGTCAACGCCTTGTGCGCGCGCGTAGCCGGTCTGCTCGGCAAGCAGGCCGCGCTGTTCGCGCCCTCGGGCTGCATGTGCAACCAGATCGCGATCGCTACCTGGTGCCGGCCGGGCGAGGAAGTGATCTGCGATCGTTCGGCGCACATCGCCTGGTTCGAAAGTGGCGGCCCGGCGGCCAATGCCGGGGTGATGCTGAACGCACTCGACGGCGAGCACGGCCGCTTCACGGTGGCCATGGCG
>JBGSKT010000527.1:0-1563 GCA_041741075.1 Lysobacterales bacterium | reverse complement strand
GCCTGGTCGGTTGGTCGATGGGCGGCGCGCTGGCGCATGGCCTGGCGCAGGCGATCCCGGAGCGCGTCCGCAGCGTCATCACCCTGGGCTCGCCGCTCGCCGGTCATCCGCACCAGACCAATGCCTGGCGATTGTTTGAACGGGTCAGCGGACTCGCCGCCGACGCACCGGAATTGCTCGAACGCATGGGCCAGTCGGCCCTGGTGCCGACCACCGCGATCCTGAGCAAGAGCGACGGTATCGTGCACTGGCGTTGCTGCATGGTGCCGGTCGGAGAAAATGCCGAGAGCATCGAGGTCAACGCCAGCCACTTTGGTCTGGGCGTGCATCCGGTGGTGTTGTGGATCATCGCCGAGCGACTGGCCCAGCCGGAAGGCGAGTGGCACCCGTTCCGTCGCGATGGCGCCTGGAAACGTCTGCTGTATCGCGACCCGCGTCGGCTGCGTATCGACGGCCTGGCGACCCGCGGGGCGGACGATCGCCCGGCGGATTGAACGGCAGCCGCCGTTTGTAGGAGCGACGGCACGTCGCGACTGTCCCTTCGAGCGTCGGTCGCGACGTTCCGTCGCTCCTACATTTCTCCCAATCATTCACCGCAAGCGGAAACTCACCACCTCGGCGCTGACCGATTGCGGATCGCGCATGCCGCCGATCAGATGGAAATTGCCGTCGCGCTCGATCAGGGCGCGATGGTCCATGCTCGCAACCGCGGTCGGGACGTGCTGCTGCCACTGGCCGCGGCCGAAGTCGAAGCTGAATACCGCGGTGCTGGCGGCAGATGGCACGCCGTCATAGCCGATGCCGTCGTAGTTGTAGGGATTCTCGCTGCCGCCGGCGAACACCACGCGGGCGCCGTCCTGTTCGGTCCCGGTCGCGGCCATCCGATAACGCGGCCGGCCGGGGTGCGCTGGCAGCGGTTGCCAATCGATGTGGCCGATATCCGCCGGGTTTAGCTGGCCCCGATAGCAGGCATCGGTGAGCGCAAACACGCCCTGGCCTTGCGCATCGCGGCGGGCGGTGACGCCATCGCAAATCAGCAAATCATCGCCGACCAGTCCGCCGGCGTGACCAAACACCGGTGTACCCGGAAAATCGGTCGCCGGCTGCCAGCGATCGGTTGTGGTGTCGAGGATCTGCACCGCGGCCACATTGCCGTGATCGTGCCAGCCGCTGACCAGCACGATGTAGCGATCCCGCCAGGGCAGGGCGACGGCGTCGTCCACCGGCACTGGCATATCGGCTACTGGCGCGACCGTCGCACGGACCGGGTCGATCGCAAATACTTCGGGTGTAGAGGTTTCGCTGCCATCGGCGGCCACGCTGTAGCCACCGAACAGATAGGCGCGTTCACCCACCGCGACCGCGACACTGGCCAGCCGTCCGCTCGTCACCGGCAAATCCGGCAGGACGCGCCAGGCGCTGTCGGTCGGGGCGAGCAGCCACAGCGAACGCCGGACATCCGCCCAGCTCTTGCCGCTGCCGAGCCCATTGGCCGCGACCAGATAAACGCCATCGGCGCGGTGAACCGCGGCCAGCGCCAGATTGCTGCGTGGCTCGGGCAGA
>JBGSKT010000526.1:0-4072 GCA_041741075.1 Lysobacterales bacterium | reverse complement strand
AGGGCAGCGGTCGGCGGTTCGGGCACCGAGGCGCAGGCGGACAGGGCCAGTGCGGCTGCGGTGGCCATGGTCAGACGCAGGCGCTGACTTCGTTTCGATGCGGGTGATGGGTTGGTGTTCATGGGAAGGTCCTCGGTAGGGTGCCGCTGGGCCGGGGGTCCGGCACTGCAGGCGACGGGTGGCGACTGGGAACGAAGGCGCGTGCATGCGGAGAACGGGGCGAAGCAGGGACATCAGCCGGTCGAAGACCAGCGATGCCGCGCTGTGAGGCCCGGAGGACCGCCGCATCGATGGCATGCACAATCGCCTTTGCGTCGATCTACTGGAACGAGTATTGCGTTGGTCGCCGGTGGCGTCGGTGCGCTGGCGTACCCGGGCCAGCGGACAGAGGACAGAAGGCGCCGTCGCCCCGGCGCAGGCCGGGGCCCAGTGTTGCGGGTGCGATATTGCCTGGCACAGGGTCCCGGCGTTCGCCGGAACGACGGATGGTTTAGCGATGGGTCAGGGCGGAGGCGTTGACTTTGTGGACGCCACGGATGTTCTCGGCGAACTCAATCGCCAGTGCACGCTCGGCGCCGCTGCCGACCTTGCCGCTCAGACTGACCACGCCGTCCTTGGTATCGACCGAGATATCCGAACTGTCGACATTGCTCGAATAGATGAAGGTGCTCTTGACCTTGGTGGTGATCCAGGCGTCACTGATGTCCTGGCCGGCTTCGCTGGCGCCGGCTTTGGCCTTGTCGGCGACGCTGGGCTGGGCGGCGACGATTTTCAGCTGGTTGTCGACCGAGACTACGCCGCGGGTGTTCTGCGCCAGTCGGGTCGCCAGCGATTTGGCGGCGAGCGTTTCCGAACTGCCGGCGATGACGACCCGGCCGCGCTTGACCGAGACCTCGGTATCCAGGCCCTTGGTGTGCTTGCTCCACAGCAGTTTCGATTTGACCGCGGCCTTGATGCTGGCATCGTCGACGGTTTCGGCAAAGCCGCGCTCGGCCGGTTCCGGTTTGGCAACATAGTCGCCCTGGACCACGATCTGGTTGTCGACCGCGGTGATGCCGGTGACGCCAAGCGCAATCTGCTTGGCCAGATCCTTGTTGACTTCCTCATTCACCTTGCCACTCAGCACGGCCTTGCCGCTGTGTACGGTCACCGTGATGTCCCGGGCACGCAGATACGGGCTCAGCGCATACGTGGTCCAGATCTGGGTTTCCTGGCGTGCATCGAGCACGTCTTGGGATGCGGTCGCCGCACCGGCCGGGTTGCCGAACGCGGAAAAACTCAGGGCGATGGCGGCGGCCAGCGCCAGCTTTCTTTGGGTGTTGTACATGGGTGTGACTCCAGTTGGGTCAGGGGGTCATCGCTGGCACGGGCGCCGGTCGGCGCCAGCCAGCGAGCGGGAAACGAGGGAATGGCCGGGATCGAACCGGCGTCGGCGCGTCGCTCAGTGTTTGGAAAAGAATGCTTTCACTTGCCGGTCGGCGACGTCGCGCGAGATCGCATAGCGTTCCTGCACCAGGCCGACCAGCTTCTCCTTGCGGCCTTCGACCTGGAGCAATTCGTCTTCAGTCAATTGCCCCCAGGCGATCTTGGCGGCGCCGATTTGCTGCTTCCACTTGCCCTTCATCTGGTCGACGCTGGGCAGGTTCATGACCGCTTCCCCGACGGCGCTGGCATCGCCTTGGGTTCGATGTGGCTATTCTTGGTAACCGCCATCGACGGTTTTCCATGGACCGAAGCGCCACCGGCGGCGGTGGACGGGGTAGCGGCCGCGGGCGTGGGCGTAGCCTGCGGATCGCCCGCCGGTTTGATCGGCTTGGGCGTGTCTTTCGGCGTGATGGTTGCTTGTGCGGGCACGGCCTTGGGCGTGCAACAACTGGCTTGGACTGGATTTGCGTGGTTCATGCGGACGACTCCTGTGAGTCCTGCGGCCCGCGAGATGCGGACATTCGGAATCACTGACACCAGCACACTCTGGCCGTGGTCCACGGCGGCGTCGGTGCGCTGACGCGCTATTCCCTGCGGCGGCGATGTTGCACCGGCTGGCCCGCGACCGGCTCTGCCCGGAGGCCGGCCAGCGGCAACGGAACCGGGCATGAATGTGCGTTGCCGTACCGACCGGGGTTTGGCACTGGTGCAGGATCGTCGGCGTAGCTTGATGTCCGCAGGTCTGACCCGGCCACCCGTCGCTGCTTGCTTGCAGAGGGTTGAACAAGACGGCGTTGGCCAATCTTCGCGTCGCGCTGGTGGCGGCGTCGGAACCTGCATCGGACTGCTCGCGAGCGTTTTCATTTCAGCCACTAAGGAGCCTCCGCCATGTTGCACTACGCCATCGTCTTTCTGGTCATCGCGCTGATCGCCGGCGTGCTCGGATTTGGTGGAATCGCCGGATCCGCCGTCGGCATCGCCAAGGTGCTGTTTCTGATTTTCGTGATCCTGTTCGTTGTTTCGCTGTTGATGGGCAGGCGCGGCCGCCTGTGATCCAAGCGCTGGCGTCATCCCGGTTTCCACCCCTCCAGGAATTGAACTCATGAACGGATCCAAGTTGCTTGCACTGCTACTGATCATCGCCGGCGTGGTTGGCCTCGCCCTGGGCAGCATCACCTTCACCAAGGAAACCCACGACGCCAAGATCGGGCCGATGGAGATTTCGATCAAGGACAAGGAGACCGTGAACATCCCGGTCTGGGCCGGCACCGCGGCGATCATCGCCGGGGTATTGATCTTGGTCGTGCGCAGAAAAAACTGAAAGGAGTTCGTCATGTTGAAGAATGTCCGGGTCGTTACCCTGTTCTGCTCCCTGCTATGCGCCGTGGGCGTCGGCAGCGTCTTTGCCGAGCACAATGGCTACGACGATCCGCCGGGACGGGTCGCCTATCTGAGCGACAGTCGCGGCGAGGTGAGTTTTTCGCCTGCCGGCGAGGATGACTGGGTGGCGGTGATCCGCAACCGTCCGCTGATCTCCGGCGACCGGCTGTGGACCGAGCGCAATGCCCGCGCCGAGTTGCAGGTCGGCGCCTCGATCATCCGGCTTGGTTCGGGCAGCAGTTTCGAGATACTGGATCTGGACGACCGGGTGATGCAGTTGCAGTTGAACCAGGGCACGCTCGAACTGCGCGTCCGCCGCATGGATCGCGACCAGGTGGTTGAAGTCGATACCCCGGCGCTGGCCTTCACCATCAGTCGCGCCGGCCGCTATCGCATCGATGTCGATCCCGACGATGACCTGACCACGATCGTGGTGCGCGAAGGCGCCGGCGATGCCTATGGCGACGACAGCAGTTTCCCGCTGCGGGCCGGCGATGCGGTGCGCTTCTACGGTAGCGACTTGCGTGATTACGAACTGATCGGCACGCCGCGGGCGGACGGCTTCGACCGCTATGCCAGGGATCGCGACCGTCGTTTCGATCAGTCCAATTCCCTGCGTTATGTGGATGAAGACATGATCGGCTATGAGGAACTGGACGACTACGGCAACTGGCGCGGCATCCAGGGTTACGGCAATGTGTGGTTTCCGAGCCGGGTGAATGCCGATTGGGCGCCATACCGCGATGGCCACTGGGCCTGGCAGGAACCCTGGGGCTGGACCTGGGTGGACGCGGCGCCCTGGGGCTTTGCGCCTTCGCATTACGGGCGCTGGGCACATCTGTCCGGACGCTGGGGCTGGATCCCGGGACCACGCAACCTGCGCCCCACCTATGCGCCGGCGTTGGTCGCCTTCATCGGCGGCAGCGGCTTCAACCTGTCTTTGTCAATCGGCGGCAGTTCGCCGGTCGGCTGGTTTCCGCTCGGTCCGCGCGAAGTCTATGTGCCGTCCTACCGCGGCAGCCGCGATTACTTCAATCGGGTCAACGTGAGCAACACGGTGATCAACAACACCACGATCACCAATGTCTACAACAACTACGCCAGTGGCAACGCCCAGATCACCCAGGTGAACTATGCCAACCGCTCGATCGCCGGCGCGGTTACTGCGGTGCCCGGCGATGTCTTCAGCAATGCCCGGCCGGTTCGGGCGGCGGCGTTGCGGCTGGATCGCAATGCCTTCGACCAGGGCCAGGTCCGCCGCTTCGCG
>JBGSKT010000525.1:0-3433 GCA_041741075.1 Lysobacterales bacterium | reverse complement strand
GTTGCCCGGCTTCGTCCACGCTGACCTGAAACATGACCTGGTAGGTGCCGATGCTGGCGAGATTGAATGTGGCGGGACTGGTACGCGTGATACCTGATGATACGGGACCATCCTGCGGAAATGACACATCGGCACCAGGTGCCACAGTCGCCGCGTTGTCGCCTGGCATCAAAGCAAAAAAGTCCGCGAAGTCACCGATCGCACCGGCGGGGCCAGGCGGTCCGGGAGGACCTGCCGGACCTGCCGGACCTGCCGGACCTGCCGGACCTGCCGGACCTGTCGGACCTGCCGGACCTGCCGGACCTGCCGGACCTGCCGGACCGGGAGGGCCTGCGATGGACGCGCACTGACCGAGCACACCACCGGCGCCGAAGCAGACGCCCGTGGTAAAGATCGGCGCCGTCGACAGATTGGGTACCGTCACCGGTCCGGCCCCATCCACCTGCAACAGTGTGGTTGCGCCGGCGTTGTCCTTGACAACAAAGTTGCCGCCCGGCGGCGTACTGACTTGCACATCCGCTGCATGGGCAATGTTGATCGTCCCGGCAAATGCGACCAGCAGGAAAGACATCAACATCGCCAACGTCACGCGTCTGTACGACACGCCCGAGGACATCTGTTTCATGCGCTTGCTCCGTTCAGGAATTTGCGCTTGCTGCCCAGTCGAGCAAGCGACGCCAATCAGTATTGCACAGGTCGCCCGGCCGGACGTCTGCGCATCTGGCGCCGAGACCAGGGCGAACGCTCGTGGACTTCTGTTCAAGCGGATGGTTGTCGTCGGCCCTGTCGACCGCGCGCCGCCCATCGAAAGGCGTGACGACGATTGTCATATTGCGCTATGTTGGCCCGGCGGATCACATCGAATCGGGATATCCATGCATCAAGTGAAGGCAAGAAATCCGGATCGCCTACCAGGGCGCTGCAAAGCGATTGGGGTCCTGCTAGCGCCATTGTTGTGTCTGGGCGCCTCTTGCGCATGGGCCGATTTGGTCGTTCCAGCCGGTGCCTCGATCCAGCTCAACGGTGGCACGCTGGCGCTTGGTGAGTCGTCCCTTGAACTTGGCGGCATGCTCGATCTCGGGTCCGGAGCGAGTATCGGTATCAGCAATCTGAGCACGTTTCCCGGAAGCCTGCTCACCGCCGGCAGCGGCTTGATCGAGCTGTCCGGCGACTGGTCGGTGCAGGGCTCGTTCAATGCCGGCAGCGGCGCCGTGAATTTCATCGACGGATTGGTTGGCGTATCCAACCTATTCGGCTCCAACACTTTCCACACGCTGAGTCTGGTCAGTGCGATCGGCAAACATGTCGTGGTTGAACCCGCGAGCATTCAGCAGATTGCCCAGCAACTGGAAATCCAGGGTACCGTCGCGCTGCCGATCCAGATCGAGCGACTTCCGGTGGGTGATGTCGGGCAATTCAACCTGTTGCCTGCAGGAACCCAGTTGATCAGTCACGTCGGTGTTTCGAATGTGTACGCGACCGGTCAGCCACTCGCCCCCACTCTGACCAACGAAGGTGGCAGCGGCAATGCGTTGGGCTGGTTTGGAACCTTGCTGGCGTCGCCCTCGCCAATACCGGCCACATCAACCCTCTCGCTGCTGATCCTTGTTGGCGTGATGCTGCTCGCCGCTGGTTTCGCCCGCCGCCGAAATGCAACGAACCCTGCTGTTGGTTTCTGACGCGCGATGCGTTCGCATCTGCTTGGGCGGGCACGGAAGGAACAGTGGTCACGTTGCAACGCTGGTGGACCAGAAGTGGTTCTGGATTGTCAGTAGCCGAACAAGGGGAGGATGACAGGTAACGGCGTCACCCCCTTGGTTGTCTGCCTCGTGTTGACTTGCGCTTTTTCCTCACGATCCATGCCAGCAGTCCGAGGAAGACGACGAGGAGGATCGGAATCCACACGCCGCCGTGGCCACCCATCCAGCCGCCATACCAGTGGCCGCCGCTCATCATGTGTCCGTCCTCACCGTGAACAAGGCCGGTGCCGAGGGCCAGGGCCACGGCAGCAGCAAGATTGAATCTGGGTTTCATGTTTTGTGCTCCTTTGGACCCGCAGGCGTCGAAGCCGATGCCGCGAATGCCACGCTGCGCCGCGCGGCCTGGGCTGTCGGTGCGATGGCGAACGCCAGAGATCAGCCCGCACCGGAATAGCCCGTGTGGCTATGGATGCACCATGCTGTCCGGATCGAGTTCGGCGATGCGGCTTCCCCGCCCTGCGCGCACGAGCAGCAGCCAGACCAGCGCCCAGGCGAACGAGCCGAACGAAGATCCACGCCAGCAGCCCGACCGCAAGGCCGATCAGCAAACTCGGGGACGGCAATCGAAGTCGCTGCTATTGGCCCACGGTAGGCGGGCCCCTCATGCGCTCACGGTGTGGGTCAGCGCCGAACCCAGAGTTGTCGCAACAGCTTTCGCCCTTCGCTGAACCAAAGCACCCCACTGGCCATCGCCATGCACACGCACCACTGCGCCGCCGAGAGCGGCACGGTGCCAAAGGCGAGGTTGAGGAAGGGCAGGTGCACGACCGCCGCCTGCAGCACCGTGGACAAGGCCACCGCGGCCCACAGCCAGCGGTTCGAGAAAATTTCGCGGAATGCGGATGCGGATTTCGAGCGCGCATTGAAGCAGTTGAACAGTTGGGTCAGCACCAGCACGGTGAAGGCGGCGGTGCGCGCCCGTTCCAGGCTGTGCGGGGCGGGGCCCAGCCAGGCATCCACCGGATCGATCAGCCCGCCGGGCAGGAACAGGTCCAGCGTCAGCAGGGTCAACAATGCCATCACGACGCCGCCTTCGGCCACGCTCAGCCACATGCCGGCACCGATGATGCGCTGGCTGCGTGGCCGCGGCTTGCGCGCCATGACGTCGTCGGCGATCGGGTCCACACCCATGGCCAGCGCCGGCCCGGTGTCGGTGATCAGGTTGATCCACAGTATCTGCGTGGCCAGCAGCGGCAGCACCACCGCACCACCCGAGCCGGTGGTGGTCGCCTTCAGGCCAATGACACTGGCCCCGACCACGCCGGCAAACACGGTCAGTACTTCTGCCAGATTCGACGACAGCAGGTAGCGCAGGAACTTCCGGATATTGTCGAGCACGCCACGCCCTTCGCGCACCGCCAGCACGATGGTGGCGAAGTGATCGTCGGCCAGAATCATGCGGGCCGCCTGCTTGGTTACCTCGGTGCCCGCCACGCCCATCGCCACGCCGATGTCGGCGGCCTTCAGCGCCGGGGCGTCGTTGACGCCGTCACCGGTCATCGCCACCACGTTGCCGCTGTCCTGCAGCGCGCGCACGATGAGCAGCTTGTGCTTGGGCGCCACGCGGGCGAATACCGAGGTCCTCATCACCGCCGCGGCGAAGGTGGTGGCGTCCAGCTGGTCGAGCTCGAGCCCGGTGAGCACCGGCGCACCGACGTCGACGATGCCGAGAT
>JBGSKT010000524.1:0-1977 GCA_041741075.1 Lysobacterales bacterium | reverse complement strand
GCAACGCGGCGCTCCCATCGCGGCCGTGGCGGGCGATCGCCCGGGCGGCGCCGGCGGCTTCGAGAAGGGCCGGCAGCACCAGATCATCGGAGTAGGCAAAGCCGGTCTTCTCGCCACTGATCACCCGCGCGCCCACGCCCTGCTCGATACTGTGGTTGCCGTCCTTGACCCGGCCGTCTTCGAGCACCCAGGACTCGTGCCGCGAATGCTGGAAATACAGGTCGGCGGCGTCCACCCCCGGCCCCATCAGGCGCGTGAACACGCGGTCCAGATCGGCGACCGCGAGTCCGCCCGGTTCGAGCAGCAGGGATTGTGCTATGGCAATGGTCTGGCTCATCAGGAAGTCCTGTGCAGTTCGGAAACATCTGAATCAATTGGAGGACAGCGCCGCCGACTCAAGCCGGCGGTGGTTCGCCGGACCGGCGCAACTGGTAGAAATCTGCGGCGAACTCCTCGAAACGCGCGGCCGCGATCGCGCCGCGGATCCCGGCCATCAGCTCCTGGTAATAGTGCAGGTTGTGGATACTGGCCAGGGTCGAAAACAGCATCTCGCCGCAACGATCGAGGTGGCGCAGATAGGCGCGGGTGAAGTTCTGGCAGGTATAGCAAGCACAGAAGCGGTCGACCGGCCCGGTGTCGTTCTGGTAACGGGCATTGCGGATGCGAACCTGGCCGAAGCGGGTGAACAGATGGCCGTTGCGGGCGTTGCGGGTCGGCATCACACAATCGAACATATCGATGCCGCGGCGCACGCCCTCTACGATATCCTCCGGCCGCCCGACCCCCATCAGGTAGCGGGGGCATGCCGCCGGCAGATGCGGCACGGTCTCGTCCAGCATGAATTCGCGCTCGGCCGCCGGCTCGCCGACGCTCAGGCCGCCGACCGCATAACCGTCGAAACCGATGTCGATCAGGGCCGCCGCCGACCGCTGGCGCAGCGAAGGCACCATGCCGCCCTGAACGATGCCGAACAGCGCGTTCGGATTGCCTTCGAAGGCGCGCCGGCTGCGCTCGGCCCAGGCCAGCGACAGCTCCATCGAGGCGCGCGTCTCGGCCTCGGTCGCCGGGTACGGGGTACACTCGTCGAAGATCATCACGATGTCAGAATTGAGCGCGGACTGGATCTGCATCGATATTTCCGGCGACAGGAATACCCTGGCGCCGTCGGTCGGGCTGGAGAAGTGCACGCCCTCCGGGGTGATCTTGCGGCGCTTGGCCAGGCTCCACACCTGGAAGCCGCCGGAATCGGTCAGGATCGGCCGCTCCCAACCGATGAACCGGTGCAGGCCGCCGTGCGCGGCGATCGTCTCCGCGCCGGGCCTGAGCCACAGGTGGAAGGTATTGCCAAGCAGGATCTCGGCGCCGGTCGCGCCGATCTGCACCGGGCTCAGCCCCTTGACCGAACCATAGGTCCCGACCGGCATGAACGCCGGCGTCTCGACCGTGCCGTGGGCCAGGCGCAGGCGACCACGGCGCGCGCGCTGGTCGGACTGGAGCAGATCAAATTGCATGGCCGGAACCGTGCGGGAAGATCAGCATGGCATCGCCATAGGAAAAAAAGCGGTAGCCGGACTGGACCGCATGCGCATAGGCGGCGAGCACCCGCTCGCGGCCGGCAAACGCCGACACCAGCATCAACAGGGTCGATTGCGGCAGATGAAAATTACTGATCAATGCATCGACACTGGTGATGGTGTAACCCGGGGTGATGAAGATCTCGGTCTCGCCGCTCGCCGGAACCAATACCCCTTCGCGCAGCGCCGATTCCAGCGCGCGCAGTACGGTCGTGCCGACCGCGACCACGCGACCACCGGCGGACCGGGTCGCACGGATCTGCTCGCACAGGTCGGCGCTCACGGTGAAGCGCTCGCTGTGCATGCGGTGCTCGCTCAGGTTTTCCACACGGATCGGCTGGAACGTGCCGGCGCCGACATGCAGGGTCAGCCAGCCCTGGCCGATCCCGGCCGCGGCCAGCGC
>JBGSKT010000523.1:0-8381 GCA_041741075.1 Lysobacterales bacterium | reverse complement strand
ATGATTTACGAGGCGCGGCCGAACGTGACCGTGGATGCGGCCGTACTGTGCCTGAAAAGTGGCAACGCCAGTATCCTGCGCGGCGGCAGCGAGGCGATCCACAGCAATCGCGCGCTGGCCAGCGCGATCACCCGTGGTCTGCTGGTGGCCGGTTTGCCGGCGGCGGCGGTCACGCTGATGCCGGGCACCGATCGCGCCGATATGCTGGATCTGTTGCAGCTCGACGATCTGGTCGACCTGGTGATTCCGCGCGGTGGCGAGGGGCTGATCCGCTTCGTCGCCGAACACAGCCGGATTCCGGTGATCAGGCACTACAAGGGCGTCTGCCACCTGTATGTCGATCGCGACGCTGACGTTGAGCTGGCGCTGCGCCTGCTGATCGATGGCAAGACCAGCCGTCCGGCGGTCTGCAACGCGCTCGAAACCCTGCTGGTCGACGCAGCGATTGCCGAGCGTTTTGTGCCGTTGGCGATCGCCGAACTGCGCGCGCGCCAGGTCGAAGTTCGCGCCTGCGAGCGCGCCCGTGCGCTGTGGCCCGAACTGCTGGCGGCGACCGCGGCCGATTGGGACACCGAATACCTGGACCGGATCATCGCACTGCGGATTGTCGATGGGCTGGAGCCGGCGCTGGCGCATATCGCTGCGCACGGCAGCCTGCATACCGAAGTGATTGCAACCGCCAATGCCGCGACCGCCAATCGCTTTCTGCGCGAAGTCGATGCCTCGGCGGTGATGTGGAATGCGTCCTCACGCTTCAACGATGGCGGCGAGCTCGGGCTCGGCGCCGAGATCGGTATTTCGACTACCAAGATCCACGCCTATGGCCCGATGGGCCTCGAATCGCTGAGCACCCGGAAATGGGTGTTGCAGGGAAGCGGGCAGATTCGTCATCCGCTTCAGGTGGCAGACGACAGAACGTAGATGGCAGCAGACCGCTGGGAGAAAAGAGCAGGGAGTCCGTAGGGGGTAATGCAATATCCGTCGCCCCGGCGAACGCCGGGGCCCAGTGCCGAGCATGCAATATCCGTCGCCCCGGCGAACGCCGGGGCCCAGTGCCGAGCATGCGATAGCGCCCAACACTGGGTCCCGGCGTTCGCCGGGACGACGCCAATTCGAGCCTCCACCATCCACCAGCAAGCCCACCAGAAAACTTGCCCGGTTCGCGTGCGCGGCGCATCATGGCGCATCGGATCGCTACCTGGGCTGAGTCGCGCATGAAAGTGGATGTCGAATACACGCCGTCGCCGTCGATGGTGGTCAACTGCGTTGCCTATCACAGTGATGGCACGCGGCTGCCCGAGATCACCATCGACCAGATCAGCGACGTGCTCGGTGTAGCCGACAGTTTTGTCTGGGTCGGTCTGCATGAACCGAGCGAGGTACTGCTGGAACGCTTCCAGGAGGAATTCGGGCTGCACGATCTGGCCATCGAAGACGCCCAGCATGCGCACCAGAGGCCGAAGATCGAGGTCTATGGCGACACCCTGTTCATCGTCTTGCACACCGCGCAGTTCGTCGCCGGCAAGGTGCAGTTCGGCGAGACCCACATCTTCCTCGGGCATCGCTTCCTGCTGACCGTGCGCCATGGTGCCTCGCTTTCCTACACACCGGCGCGTCAGCGTTGCGAGAAAGAGCCCGAGTTGCTGGCGATGGGGCCGAGCTATGCGCTGTATGCGGTGGTCGATTTCATTGTCGATAATTTCTTCCCGATCGTGAGCGAGTTCCAGTCCGACCTGACCGAACTCGAAGCCGAGATCTTCGACCCGGATTACGAACGCGACACCATCCGGCGCCTGTACAACCTCAAGCGCGAGCTGGTCAAGCTGCGGCTGGCGGTGGCGCCGATGCAGGACATTCTCAATCAATTGGTGCGCTTCCATCCGACCTTCGTGATCGAGGAAGTGCGCCCGTATTTCCGCGACATTTTCGACCACGCGGTGCGGGTCAAGGAAGCCTCGGACACCTTGAGCGAAATGCTGTCGGCGGCGATGAGTGTGAACCTGGCCATGGTCACCGTCGGCCAGGGTGAAGTGGTCAAACGCCTGGCCGGCTGGGCCGGCCTGGTCGCGATCCCGACCCTGATGGCCAGCTGGTATGGCATGAATTTCGAACACATGCCGGAGCTGCCCGGGCACTACAGCTACGCCGTGTTCAGCAGCATCACCGCGGTCATCGTGCTGGTCGCCTATGGGCTGCTGAAGCGGGTGAAGTGGTTGTAGCCGACGTGCACCGGACGGCCGGTTGCGCCCGGCTCGCAGCGATCAGGGGCAGGCGCTGCCGGACGGATGGGTGAGCTGGATGATGTGCAGTTCACCGTTGGCGAAGCCGGGGGCGCTGCTCTGATAGCTTGCCCGACTGCCTTGGCAGTCGATCTCCAGGCGCAGTGATCCCCAGTCGCCCGGCACGAACTCGGCGGGATCGAAGCCCGGACCGAAGCGCGGACCGCGGCCGGTGTTCAACTGGTCGAAACGGACCGTGCTGCCGCTTACACTACCGACGCCGAGGTACCAGCGACGCCGCCCCTCGGCGTCGAACCCGAACCAAAACACCAGTGCCGTGCCGTTGTTCAGCACCTCCAGCACGTAGCCCTCGCCGTCGTGGCTGGGGTCGTACCAACTGCCGGACCAGGTTCGACCGGGCAAGTCCAGGTCGGCACTGTCGCAGCCCGGCACGGCCAGTTCGGTAATGCGCTGCAGTTCCGTGTGCAGCACAATGCCATCAATCTGCCAGTCGATGAAACCCTGGTTGCACGAGGCGAAAGTGAAGCTCGCCGAACCGACCTCGGTACGCACGATCCGCTCCGGGTCGAAGGCGGCGCCAAATACCCCGCCGCTGGTTCGAGCCACCTGTGGAAACAGGATGCGATTGCCGTGGATCTGCCCGAGCATGGTGTACCAGTCCTGCTCGCCCTCGCGATCAAAGGTGAAGAAATAGGCCAGCGCCTGGCTTGACGACAGCACCTCGAGCACAAAGCCCTCGCCATTGCGGTTCGGGTCGAACCAGGCGCCGCTGTGCCCGGGCTGTATGACCAGCGGATCGCCGAGTGTCTGCCCGCTGGCGGCGATGCGCACGCTCCGATCTTCGCCACCGCGGTCGTTGTCGACACCGGCATTGTTTTCATAGCCCGTCCAGGCGCCGTCCTGCCAACCGGCGACCGTGGACGGATCGGCATCCAGGTTGAGCCCGGTCATGTCCTGGGCGCTGTGCTGCAGGCTCAACACGGTGTCCGTGGCAAGCGCCGAAATATTGGTCGAGTTGGCCGGCAAGCGGAAGTCGATCGCCAGGGTATCGTCGCGATAGTGCAGAAAGCGCGCGCCGACGGTCGCCGACTGCTCGATCCAGCGGGGATTGCTGGTGACCATCGAGAGCAGCCCGTTGTCGCCGGCCAGCCGCTGGCCGGTGATCAGATTGGCGGCGGACATACCCGGGAAGGGAACCACTGCACCATCGCCATTGCGCCAGCGCATCGGCTTGTCGTAAGCGATCCACAGCGTGTAATCGCGCTCCAGTTGCAGGCTCTGGGTCTGCTGCATGATCTGGCGACGGCGGCCGGCGTCGCTCGGTTCCCACAGCGACTGATAGACCATGGCGCCGCTGGCCTGGTCGATGATGCGGACCTCGACCACGCTGGGCGGCCCGGACTGGCGATAGGCCAGCGCCGCCATGGTCTCGGCGAGCTGTACTCGCACGCGGGTGATTTCAGACTCGGGCAGGATGAAGCCATCGTGGCAATTCTCGACCACGCCGCCATAATTGGCCCCGCACAGCAATTCGCCTGGATGCGAAAACGAACTCCCCGGAGGTTCGATCTCCAGCGTCCAGGACGGTACCGAATAGACCTGATTGAAATATTCGGACGTGGTGCCGATGCCGAGGTTGACCGGCAACTGGTTGGACAGCGGGAAGGCATAGCGCCGCGCGCCCGGAAAAGCGCGGTGATGGTTGGAAAACAGCGCCACCAGCGCTTCGGACTGCGCGGTCAATCGGGCATTGGCGGTGCGGGTCCAGAGCAGTTCGCGACCAAACGAATGGGTGTCCATGTACAGCCGCAGCGCCGTGGCCGGGCCGAGCGCGGCGGCCTGTACCAGGGCCCGGGATTCCGGTTCCGACTGTGGGGCACTGCCGCGAAAGACCAGCGAGCGGCCATCGGCTGATGAGCCGCTGGCCGAGGCCCAGAACGGCGGATGGTTGCGGTTGAGATCGACGCCGCCGAGGTGGTCGCCGAAGCTGCTCAGTACCTCGTCCACACCCGGCATGTTCTTGCGCCGCATGCGGCCGTCTCTCGGGCTGGGCTCGCTGCTATTGGGCGGATCGTCGGGGTCGCTGCCGATCCAGTTGCTGGTGGGGAACCGCTGGGTCTGCAGGAAGCCGTCGACGTTCAGCACCGGAATCAGCACGAAGTTGACGTTGTCGAGCAGGAACCGGTAATAGCCGTTGTCGCTGGCCTTGCCGACCAACAGTTCCATCAACCCGGTCACCACCTCTGGCGATTGCCACTCGCGGGCATGGATGCCGCCATTGATCAGCACGGCGGATTCCGCTGCGCCGCTTCGGGTCCGGTCGTCGGCATCGCCGACGCGGTACGCCCAGATATCGCGTCCGGCCCGGGTCGTGCCGATCAGGCTGGCGGTGACCAGGCCGCTGTTGGCGGCCAGGTCCTGGTGGCGGAACAACAGTCCGGCGTAACTGCGGAATCCGGCGAACGGCAACGGGGTGTCGACCGGGATCGGTACCGGGTAGCCAAGCGCAATCTGGTTGTCGTTCGGGTTGGTATTGGTGGTAGCCGACCACTCGACGATGCGCGCTTGGGCAAACGCCGACCCGGCGCAACCGAGCAAGGGCAGGCACAGCAGCAGGGGCCAGTTACGCAGCCGGTTCATGGTGCCAGCTCGCCCGGCATCAGGGAAAGTGCCAGCCGCGCCCGCGCGGCCAGTCTGGCGTCGCCCGAGCGGTTGGCCAAGAAGTGCAGGTGCGAGCGACCGGCATCGCTGGCGGTCCGCGCCAATGCCAGCGCGGCGGCGGCACCCAGTTCGGAGTCGGACAATTGCTCGATCAACCAAGATTCGGCTTCCCGATCACCCGCCCAGTGTGGCGACCACAGGCCGATGGCGAGCGCCGTGCTGGATTTCGGCCAGTGGCCCGAATGTTCCCGCAGCAGGTCAAAGCTCGGACGTCCTGCATCCATCCGCCCGAGTGCACGCAACAATCCGGGCAGTTCGCCGGCAGATGCTGCGGCGACCAGTTCCCGCATACGCTGGTGATCGCCTGCGGCCATCGCCGTGGCCACCGCCAATGCCGCCGTCGGACCCGGGTCGTAGCGGTCGGACTTGGCTTCGGTCGTTGCCCGAGCCAGCACCCGCAGCGATTCAGGATCCGCGTCGGTCAGCGCATCGAGGATGCCGGCACGTACCGCCGGATCGGCGCTGCTGACCGACCATTGCTGCAGCAGCGAAGGCGCGCTGTGCCGGAGGCTGATCCGGGCGGTGGCCGCGGCCTGTTCACGACGCCAGCGGTTCTCCAGCCCCTGCGTCTGCGCCGCGATGTTGAACAAGGCTGCGCCCAGGTTGGCGCTTTCTTCGTGCGGCACCAGCGTGCGGCTCTGCCAGCCGCGCAGAAAGTCCAGCGCTTGGGGCGGGACACCGTCTGGCTCCACCGTGGCGAGTTGCGCGAGGAATTGCGCGATTGCCGCTTCGCGCAGCGGCCAGGGCAGTTCATCGCGCTGCGACAAATCGATCAGCGCCGGCAGCAGCTCGACCGGGCGTTCGCGCCGGACGCGTTCCAATGCCCAGGACAGGCCCTGGCTGTCGCCGCCTTGCAAAACCATGCGAACGCGGGCGGCGTCGCTGTTCGGGGCGGGGTAAACCGCTGACCCGGGGCGATCCGCAGCGTGCGTCGGCGTCATCCGTCCGGCCAGCATCAGCAGGCAAAGGACAGCGGCCTGCAGCAAGCCGGTCGCGGATTGCCGTTGACTACCCATAGATCACCCCGCAGGCGACGCCGAGGCCACAACCAACCTCAGCTGCGGGCTACGCTAGCATGGGATTGCGATCCGCAACCAGTATCGGTGGTCCGGGTCGGCGTCGCCGGGCCGGACCCCGACGACAACTTCATTCGGCGGTCCAGCGCTTCAACCAGGCATTGACTTCGTGGTGCCACTGGATCGAGTTGTGCGGCTTCAGCACCCAGTGGTTTTCATCCGGGAAATACAGGAAGCGCGATTCGATGCCGCGTCGTTGCAGGGCGGTGAACAAGGCGATGCCCTGCTCCAGCGGCACCCGGAAATCCGCGGCGCCGTGGATCACCAGCACCGGAAGTTTCCAGTCGGCGACGTGATTGACCGGATTGTGGCGTTCGTATTTGGCCGGCTGCTCATACGGCGTGCCGCCCATTTCCCACTCGTCGAACCACAGCTCTTCGGTGCTGTAGCCCATGAAACGATTGTCGAAGATGCCGTCGTGGCTGACGATGCACTTGAAGCGGTCGTTCCAGTTGCCGGCGATCCAGTTGACCATGTAGCCGCCATAACTTCCGCCGAGCGCGCAGGCGTGCTCGCCATCCAGCCAGGCATACTGCTGCAGGGCCGCGGCCAGGCCTTTTTGCAGGTCCTCCAGCGGCTTGCCACCCCAGTCGCCGGAGATCGAGTCGGTGAACGCCTGGCCGTAACCGGTCGAACCGTGGAAATTGATTGCGACCACGGCGAAGCCCTGGCCGGTGTAGGTTTGTGGATTCCAACGGTAATGCCAGTCGTTGCCGAAGGCACCCTGCGGGCCGCCGTGAACCAGAAACGCGATCGGATATTTCTTGCCCGCGGCGAAATTCCAGGGCTTGATCACATAGCCCTGCACGGTCTCGTCGTTCCAACCCTTGAATTGAAAGAACTCGGGCTCGCCCATGCGCACTTCGGCCAGGCGTTCCAGGTTGAAGTGGGTGACCCGGCGCTCCTTGCCGGCACGGATAACGAACAGATCGCCGGGCGCGGTCAGGCTGTTGCGCTCGAATACGATGGTCTGCCCGCTTACCGAGAAGCCGCCCACCTGGCCGGCAGCGGACAGCGCACGCACCTTGCCGCTGTCGATGGTGATCGCGAACAGCGGGTGCTGGCCCTGGTCGTCGGCGCTGGCGTACAGGGTCTGGCCATCGGCGGACAGCGCCAGCGGGCCTGGTGAACGGTCCCAGTCGGCGGCGAGCACGCGGCGCTGGCCGCTGGCCAGGTCGAGCGCCTGGATCCAGAGTCGGTCGGCCTCGAAACCGGTGCGCTGCATGGCCAGGTAGTAAAGGGTCTTGCCGTCGCGCGAGAACAGCGGCCAGGAATCCATCGCCGGATTGTCGGCGGTGAGATTGCGCGGCGCCGCGCTGCCATCGGTGGGCACGTGAAACAGATCGAAATTGGTCGACCATGCCTCGGTCTGGCCGGCAATGCGGCTGGCAAACACCAGCGAGCGACCATCCGGTGCGAACGCCGCTTCACTGAAATCGCCGAACGGTTTGGACGGAATATCGCCGTCGATGCCCTTGCTCAGCCAGCGTGGATTGGCGCTGGTCCGGCCGTCTTCGCCCAGGTCGGCCAGGAACAGTTGCGCGCGGCGGCCGTCGGCCCAGGAATCCCAGTGGCGGATGAACAGTTTGTCGAAGACCACGCCGGTGGTCTTGCCGGCGGCGCGGTCGTCCAGGCGCTTGCGGCTGCAAGCCAGATCGGCGCAGTCGGCAAACACCTCCATGCTGAACAGCACGCGCCGGCCATCCGGCGACAGCAGGAACGCCGACACGTCGAGCGGATAGTCGCTGACCTGGGTCGCCTCGCCACCGGCCAGAGGCAGATTCCACAGTTGCATGCTGCCGCTGCGGGCCGAAAGGAAGTACAGCGAGCGGCCATCGGCCGCCCAGCGCGGGCTGACCGAGCCGATGCCCTTGGCAGTCAGCCGGCGCGCGACCCGACTGCCGTCGGCCGGCACCAGCCACAGGCTCTGCACACCCTTGTCGGCGGCGAAATCGGTCTCGCGCAACTGGAAGGCGATCTGGCTGGCATCGGGCGACAACTGCGGATCGGCGACGCGGTCCAGATTGACCAGATCCTCGATGGTGAAACCGCGCGGCTCGGCGGCCTGCGCACCAGCCACCAGCAGACTCAACAAACACGCAATCAGCACACGCATGGCGATCGACTCCGGCTGGAAAGAGGCCCATGGTATTGGCCGGCGCCGCTGCTGTCCAAGCCCCGGCCTGCGCCGGAGCGACGGCTCCGCTGTCCTCAGCATCGGTCGTCTGTCCTCCGTCCCCTGAACTACATGCGGCGATCGACTGCGTGCCGGGCGATCACCGTCAGGGCGCGGGTGGCCGGGGAGTCCGGCAGCGATTGCATTGCGGCCAGGGCCTGGTCGCTG
>JBGSKT010000522.1:0-2622 GCA_041741075.1 Lysobacterales bacterium | reverse complement strand
AGCGCGCGTTCGGCCATGCCGATCAGACGCATGCAGTGGTGGATGCGGCCCGGGCCGAGTCGGCCCTGGGCGACTTCGAAGCCGCGGCCAAAGCCGGCGATCAGGTTTTCGATTGGCACTTCGGCCTGCTCGAACAACACTTCGGAATGGCCCTGCGGGGCGTCGTCGAAGCCGAATAATTGCAGCGGACGCAGCACACTCACCCCGGGGGTAGCGCGCGGCACCAGCACGATGCTGTGGCGGCGATGGCGATCGTTGTCCGGGTCGCTCACGCCCATCACCAGAAAGAACGCGCAGCGCGGGTCGCTGGCGCCGGTGATCCACCACTTGCGGCCGCTGATGCGCAGTCGCTCGCCGTGTTTTTCGATGCGGGTGGCGATATTGGTGGCGTCGCTGGAGGCAACCTCGGGCTCGGTCATGGCGAAGGCGGAACGGATCTCGCCGCGCAACAGTGGCTGGAGCCAGGTCTGCTGCTGGGCCGGATTGCCGTAATGGACCAGCACTTCCATGTTGCCGGTGTCCGGCGCATTGCAGTTGCAGACTTCGGGCGCCAGCCAGGAATGCCCCATCAGTTCGGCCAGCGGGGCGTAGTCGAGGGTGGACAGGCCGGCGCCGAAGCGCGGGTCGGGCAGGAACAGATTCCACAGGCCGAGTGCGCGCGCCTTGGCCTTCAGGGTCTCGATCACCGGCGGGATCGACCAGCGCTGCTCGGGCTGGGCCAGATGCGCCTCGTATTCGGCTTCGGCCGGCTGTATCACTTGTGTGATGAACTCGCCAAGCAGGCCATGCAGCGCACGGGCGCGGTCGGAAAACGGCAGCAAGTCGGGCAGACTCATGGTCGGCAAGCCTATGGGTGATTTCAGAAATGCGTCCACAGGCCGCGGTCGGCGGGCTGGGTGAGGTGCGGCAGGGTGTTGAAGCTGCGCAGCTGCAGGTGCTCGCCGCGCAGGCGGAACTCGCTGATCGCGCTGTTTTTCAGGCTCAGATTGAAATCGATGGTGCGTACATCGGGCACGTCCAGTGCGATCCGTGCCAACTGTGCGATCACGCCGCCCGAGCTGACCAGCAGCACCCGGCCGCCGTGGTGATGGTCGGCGACGATCCGTTGCAGCGCGCTGCCGACCCGTTGCCGGAACGGATACCAGCCTTCGGACAGGCGTTGTTCCAGCTCGCCGGCGGCCCAGGCGTGCAGGGCTTCGGTCAGGAAGAAACTGATGTTGCCACGGTCGGCGCGGTCCGGCATGCGCCCCTGCCAGGTTGGGTGGTCTGGATACTCGGCCAGGTAGGCCGCCATCACCGCGCCGTGGTCGAATTCGTTGAGGTCGGGCTCGACCACGGCCTCGGGCAGGGTGCGGCCGGCGGCGGTGTAGGCCGCGCTGATCGCGTCCAGGGTTTGCTGGTGGCGGCGCATGGCGCCGACCACGATGGTGTCGAAGCCGAAGTCAGGGTCGGCGGCGAGGTAGGCACCGAGGCGTTCGGCCTGCGTTTCGCCGCGTTCGGACAGGCGATCGTAATCGTCGGCATCGAACGAGGCCTGGGCGTGACGGATGGCGAGGATTTCGGTCATGGTGCCTTTGTGGTCAGCTAGAACAGGGTCGAACCAAGGCCAATATACGCCAGTGTGTACTGCAGCAGTCGCAGCGTGAGCAGCGCCCATAGCGGTGACAGGTCGATCCCCGGTAGGTGCGGTGGCAGCCGGCGAAACGGGCGCAGCACCGGGGTCGCCAGCACCGCCAGCAATTCCACCACCGGATGGCGCGGATCGGGGGAGAAAAAGCTCAGCAGGGCGTAGACGATGATGGTCCAGAAATACAGCACGATCACGAACTGGATCAGCGTGGTGGTGCCTAGCCACAACGTCAGTGGCAGGGTCAGCGCGCTGCCCAACAGCAGCAGGATGAGCGCATTCAGCATGACCGCAAGCAGCCAAGCCAGCACCACGCCGGCCACGCTGAGGCCGCGCCAATTTGGCAATAGCCGGGTCATCGGCACCAGCAACGGATTGGTCAATTGGTAGATCAGTTGGCAGATCGGATTGCGGAAGCGGGCCCCGGACAACGGCAACAACACCCGCAGCACCACCAGGCCAAGCAGCAGCCCGGCCAGGGTGCGCAAGATGATCAGGCCGATTCCACTGAGAAAGGTCATGGCTCAGTCCCCCACCTGCTCGGACAATTCCCGGCCGCGCTCGGTGGCCCGCGTCACCGCGGCGGCCACGATGTCGGCGAATCCGGCTGTCTGCAATACCGCGAGTGCAGCCGCGGTGGTGCCATTTGGTGAAGTGACCCGTTGCCGCAGCAGTTCGGGCGGAGCATCGCTGTTGCGGGCCATGCGCGCGGCACCGAGCGCGGTCTGCACCACCAGCTCGTGGGCACTTTCCGGCGGCAATCCCTGTGCGATGGCGGCCGCGACCAGCGCTTCCATCAACAGGAAGAAATACGCCGGGCCGCTGCCCGAGACCGCGGTGACCGCGTCCATCAGGGTTTCGTCTTCGATCCAGCAGACAGCGCCGACCGCAGACAGCACCTGTTCGGCCAGCGCCCGCTGGCGGCTATCCAGGCCAGGGCCGGCGCACAGCCCGGTAATGCCCTCGCCGATCAGGGCCGGGGTGTTCGGCATGGC
>JBGSKT010000521.1:0-4191 GCA_041741075.1 Lysobacterales bacterium | reverse complement strand
ACGCACTGGCAGCGGCGCTGGCCGAACCAGCGACCCTGAGCACCATCGGCCAGGCTGCCCACACGCGGGTGCTGTCACGATTCAGCGAATCGGCGTTCCGCGCCGCCGGCGAAGCGATTCTGGCGCGATTGCGCGCGACCCGCTGATTCCTGGCGGGTCGGTCCAATCGGCGTTGCCACTTGATGGCCAAGCCGTGACGCCGTTGCCAATCCGGCGCGCGCGCAACGCCGCACACCAATCTGCACGAACGCAACGCCAACCGGCACAACAGAAACCGTGCGCCCACCCGACCGTCGATCAAACCCACAGCGGGCGGATCAGGCCGGACTGAACTGCGGGCACATCACCCGCTCGATCGCCCGGGCCGCGCGCAGTGCCGAGGCTTCGCCAGTGAGATTGAAGGTGCGATTGAACATGGCGCGCTGGGTCTCCCGATAAAGATAGTGATCGCTGGCCGCGTTTTGCAGGGCTTCGTCAAGGTCCTCCATCCGGCTGATTACTGCTCCGGCCTGCCAGTGGGCATAGTCGGGATTGCCCCGATAATCCACCCGGTTCGGATTGAGAAACACGCACGGCCGCGGCCGGATCAGGAATTCGTAGACCTGGCTGCTGACATCGCCGAGGTAGATATCCGCGGCCTGGGTGTAGGTCATGTCGGTACAGGCGGCGCTGCCCGTATCGACCAGGATGGTCGGGCAATCTCGCACCGCCGGCTCGATGCCGCCCGGCCGATCGATACGGAACTTGTCGATACTGATCACGAACTTGCGCCTGAACAGCATCACATGCGGGGCAAAGATCAGGTTGTAGCGGTCGCTATCGCAGAAATAGCGCAGTATGTCCTTGCCCATCCGGTACCACGACGACAGGTGCGGCGAGGGATGCGGGTTGTACAACACGGTCGGTCGGCCGTTGTCCGGCAGCGGCAGGCGCGGCGGCGTTGCGGGCAATAGATCGAATTTTGGATAGCCCACCACCGAGATCCGTTCTGGCGCCACGCCGGCATCGTCGATCAGGCGTTCGCGGATCTTGTCGCCGGACACCAGCACATGGTCGAACCCGGCGCTGGCGTGGTTGAATCCGATCGCGCGGTCACCGGCGCCGTGGCGGGTATGGATCAGGCGCAGCCGATCCAGGTGATAGTGGGTCTTGAGCAGTAGCGAGGTTTTTTCGGTGACCACCAGCGCATCCAGACTGCGGAAAAAATCCAGGTTGTCGCCATAGATCGCCAGCTTTTCGTAGGGCAGGAAGCGATTGAGCAAAGGACCGAAGCTGCGCGAGAACGAGCGATTCAGCTGCAAACGCACATGCTGGATGCGGCTGCAAAGCAGCGGCCCGGCCAGTGTCCGCACCTGGGCCTCCATCTGCGGGCTGCTGGTCGCGACCAGAATCTCGATATCGGGGCGAAGCGCGGCCAGCGCCATGGCAATCGGCAGACTGTGCGCCAACTGGTGGGTCTGGTCGTGACTGAACAAGAATCCAATGCGCATGCTGGCTCCCTTCGGGTGACCTTTCCGCAACTTGCAGCCAGTGCCCCGGATCGACCTGCCGCCGAAGCCCCGTCGTGCCACCACTGTTGACGGTCGACGCCCAATCCGTTCGACCGGTTTCCCGGATACCCCGGGGACCCTCTGGATAAACTTGTGGGAACCTCTTGAAACCTGCTGCGCGACCCGATCGCTTCGTTGCGCGGTGCTCGGAATCCTCATGTACCCGCAGGTACATTGCGGTTTGTGCGCTCCGTGCGCCTCGCACTCGGGCCGCTTGCGACGGTTTCAAGCGCTTCCCTTGTTTATGGCGTCGTGGAAGCATTCTCACAAGCGCCGATTAAGGGAGCTTTAAGGCTTTGTTAGCAAGTCGTGAGTTCGGCAGCGGCGCTGACTGCGGCCCGCGCCCGGGCACGCTCACGGTGGTCCGGATGGAGCGCAGTGCCTGACCCGGATGAACGCTGGCGGTACGGCGGTACGGCCGGACTAGCGCCGGAACCGCACGTAGGCACGCTTGGCGAGATAGAGGATGTGACCGGTCAGCCCGCGATCCTGGGCTTTGCGCAGCGCGGTGTTCTCGGCATACAACATGCGCAGGTGACCGTCGCGCTGTTCGAGCAGTTGTCTGATCTCGGCAAGGTCGGCGCGCGATAGCGTATGGCCTTCCTGGTAGTGCTCCGGGAGCTGGCGGTTGACGTAGTAGGTCGTATGCCGGGGCGCGGTCTGTTCCGCCGGGCGATCCTTGCTGTACAGGTAGATGGCAACCGACCGTCGCGAATGTTCCCGTCGCTCGGGCGGCAGCCGGATCTGATTGAATGCATGCCAGGAGCGCTCCGAGGTCTCGAATATCACGCAACGGTTGAATGCCGGCACGATCTGCAGCGACGGGCGGGGGTCGGCGTAGGGATCGCGGAACAGCTCAAGACATCCGCCCCAGGATGCGTCCCACTCGGGGTTGAGGTAGACGATCAGGTTCAGCCGTCGATGCCAGCGCTCACTTGGATGCAGGTTGAAGTCGACGTGCGGATCGAGGCTCATGCCTTCGCGATTCTCATGCGTTCCACCGCCCAGGTACCAGGGGTCGTAGAGCAGTCCATCGATCCCCGTCAGGCCTTCGATCGCGCGGAGAAACCCGGCACTTTTGATCGCATCGTCCAGGCGCTCATAAGCAGGTCCGATCTGGCGAACGCGCTCCAGGGTGGATTTGCCGGCCGCTTCCCCATTGTCGCCCACGGAATTGCCACGCTCGAAGGCGGGAAACGAATCCAACAGACTCTGGGCGACGTCCGGTTCCAAAAAGTCATCAATCAGCACATGCGGAAATGGGACAGCGGCCAGGAATCCGGCCCGGTAACTGTCCACCTGGTCGAGGACGCGGGGATTGATGATCGATGGATCGTGGCTGCCGTGCATGGCTTGGGTGCGTGGTGAAAGCGGCGCCCATTGTACCGATGGACAGGCGGCGACTAACTCGTTGGTGATGCGGCGTATCGGTTGCAAACCTTCGGTCGCCGCGTTGGTCGGTTTCGTTGCATCGCGCCTTTGCATCGCCTGCGGCCGGGCTGTAGTTGCGCCAGTCACGACGTGCCCGTCGCTCGCGCATCTGGGCGTCGCCCGGACGCCGCGCATCCAGTCCGGAGGATGCAAGACCGAACCTCGGCGGACGCGCTGCGCTTATCTGCCCTGCTTTTGGCCGCTGTCCGCTGGACTGCGGCCGTGCCAGTAGCCGCTGTCGTCACCGCGGCGTGGTGGCGGCATTGCGCTGCTGCGCGCCTGGTCGAAGTGCTGGATGATTTCGGCCATGCCTTCGGCCTGCGGATACAGCCTTAGCAGATCGACGCCGAGTTGGCGCAGTTCCGGCAGTTCCGGGGACAGGTCGCAGGTTTCGCGGCCCTGGATCTGGATGCCGTTGATGACCAGGAACGGGTCGCCGTCGCGGGTGGCGAGCGGCAGGCCGTCGGGGTGGTCGATGCAGCGGAAGCCGCAGTTGTCCTTGCCGATGTCGAAGGCGCGCGCGGTGAAGCAGCGCGCCGAATAGGCCAATGGCAGGCGGCCCCAAGCGATCAGTTCCAGTTCCGGAAGTTCGATGGCTTCCTTGCGGGCGGCCTGCCACAGTTCGCCCAGCAAGTCGCGGCCAAGTTCGACCGGCGGCACCCAGCGCTGCATGCCGTCTTCGACCAGCATCGCCAGGGCGCGCTGGTTGTAGACATTGAGGGTCGGACCGCCGACGAAGGGCAGGCCGCGCTCGCGGCACAATTGCACCGCGGCCATATCATTGGCTTCGATGCGGAAGCGGCCGTTTTCGACCAGGCGTTGCAAGGCAGCGAGTTCGGATTCGGCTTCGAGCAGGGCCAAACTCGATAGCACCACTTCGCGCCCGCTGGCGGCGAGCTCGTCGGCCAGCGCCAGCCAGTCGCGGCCCTTCAGCTCGCGGCGCTTGGAGCATACGGTCTCGCCCAGGTAGATCACCGCCAGCGGCCAGGTGGCGGCCTGACGATAGAAGGCCAGCACCTGATCGCGGGTCCAGAAATATTGCAGCGGGCCGAGGCTGAGCCGCAGCTCGTGGGGATTACTGGCGATCGCGTCCATCAATGCCACTCCCGATGATAGGGGCCGAGCGTGGTCTGGCTGCCCTCGGCGTGGGCGGCGAGCGCGCCCTGCCAGCCGGGGTCGGCGACATAGCCAGACGGGTCGGCGGCATAGC
>JBGSKT010000520.1:0-5121 GCA_041741075.1 Lysobacterales bacterium | reverse complement strand
CGGCCCCTTGGCGCTGGAAATCAAGGAGCAGGAGAAACCGAAGTCGCTGGTGATCGACGGCAGTATTTTCCGCGCGTACGACATCCGCGGCGTGGTCGGCAAGACCCTGACCCCGGCGGTGGCCATGTTGATCGGCCAGGCGCTTGGCACGATGGCGCGCGAGCGCGGCCTGAACCAGATCTGCGTCGGCCGCGATGGCCGCAAGTCCGGTCCGAAGCTGGCCGAAGCCCTGACCGGCGGATTGCGCGCCGCCGGCTGCGACGTGATCGATCTCGGCATGGTGCCGACCCCGGTGCTGTACTTCGCCACCCACGAACTGAACACCGGTTCCGGGGTGATGGTCACCGGCAGCCACAACCCACCCGAATATAACGGCTTCAAGATCATGCTCGGCGGCGAGACCCTGGCCGAGGACAGCATCCAGGAGATCTTCGCGCGCATCGTCGAGGGCAACCTGGCGCACGGCCTGGGTGGACAGCAACGGGTCGATCTGCTCGACCAGTACTACGAGCGGATCGTCTCCGACGTGCAGACCGAGCGTCGTCTCAAGGTCGTGGTCGACTGCGGCAATGGTGTCGCCGGCGTGATCGCCGAGCGCTTGCTCGAAGGCATCGGCTGCGAGGTCAATCCCTTGTTCTGTGATGTCGACGGCGATTTCCCCAACCACCACCCCGACCCCAGCGACCCGGCCAATCTCAGCGATCTGCAGTTCGCGGTTAAACAGCTGCAGGCCGATATCGGCATTGCCTTCGACGGCGACGGCGACCGCCTCGGCGTGGTCACCCCCGATGGCACAGTCATCTATCCGGACCGGCTGCTGATGCTGTTCGCCGAAGACGTGCTCACCCGCAATCCGGGCGCGGCGGTGATCTACGACGTGAAGTGCACCGGCCAGTTGTCCGAAACCATCGTGCGGGCCGGCGGCAGCCCGATCATGTGGAAAACCGGGCATTCGCTGATCAAGGCCAAGATGCGCGAGGAAAACGCCGCCCTGGCCGGCGAGATGAGCGGCCATTTTTTCTTCGCCGAACGCTGGTACGGCTTTGACGATGCGTTGTATGCGGCGGCCCGACTGCTGGAGATCCTGGCCCTGCGCGACGAAAGTCCGCAACAGGTGTTTGCCGAACTGCCCAACCCGATCAGCACGCCGGAACTCAAGATCGTGATGGAGGAAGGCCTGCACTACCAGTTCATGGAACGCTTCCGCGAACGCGCCAGGTTCCCGGGCGCACGCATCACCGGCATCGACGGGGTGCGCGCCGACTACCGGGACGGTTGGGGACTGGTGCGTTGTTCCAACACCACGCCCAGCCTGGTGTTGCGCTTCGAGGGCGCCAGCCAGGAAGCGATCGCCCGCATCCAGCAAGAATTCCGCGAACAGTTGCTCGCCGTCGACGCTGCGCTGATCCTGCCGTTCTGAACGCGAGCGCCCGGCTCCCGTGCGGCTACGGCGTCACCAGATCGAGCCGCGTTTCGACCCGCTCGATGCGTGCGGTCAGGCGGTCGATCCGCACCGACTGTTCGGCCAGCACGCTGTGTACATGACCGAGTTCGGTCTCGACATGGCCGAGGCGGGTGCGCAGCTCGGCGAAGCCCTCGCGCACCTCGCCGCGCAGCGTCTGGACGTCGTTGCGCAGGCCGCGCAGCAGCTCCAGGGTCAGATTTTCGATGCTCTCGGTCATGTTTGGAGTATAGCCTTGTGTGGTGCTGATGTTCGGACCAGCGGGCGCGCCGTGCGTATCCGCCCGATCACGTCACCTCGGGCGTCGACCCAACCAAAACCCAAAACCTAAAACCTAAAACCTAAAACCGCTTCCAACATCAGTTCCCCTGATGCTGCTGCTCGGTGCGCGCCTTGAGTTCGCGGTAGCGTGCCAGTTTGACTTCATAGTCGGCCTGCAACTGCTTTTTGCCCGCTTCGTGGACGGCGATCTGACGGTTGGCGGTCTCGATCAGGGCGCGCACCTGGGTCAGCTTGTCGGTGGTGGCGGCGGGCACCGGCTGCTTGGCCAGCTCGAAACTGGCGGCGTGCTGGAGCAGTTCGGACAGGGTCTTTTCCTGGCTTTTCTTGGTCAGTCGAGCGGTCTCGATTCTGGCGTCGGCGACCTGCATCTCCTGGTCGCGGGTGCGCAGCAGGTCGGCCTCGGAGTTGTACGACAAGCTGAGCGCACGGTCCTGTTGGGCTTGTGCTTCGGCGACCTTGGCCGCTTCCGCAGCGCGTTCGGCCGCGGCTTTTTCGGTGGCGATCTCCTGCGGCGTCTTCTGCCGCTCCATGGCCTTGACCGTGAGTCCCTGATTGTTCAATTGCGCGCCGCCACCGGCGCAGGTCTTCGGGTCAAAACTCTGGCTGTAGTAGACCTTGCCGTTGGCGTCGGTGCACTTGTAGATCTTCGCCGACACGGAGGGAGCGATCACGGCCAGGCCGAACGAAACCAGCAGCAGCATCAAGTAACGCATGGCGGACTCCAAAGGAGAAAGAACGGCCGGTCGGCGCGCCGCGTCGATGGTCGCCGAACGGATACTAGTACCGCAACCCAGAACGTTGGAATCATTCAGGTTCCTGAGGCCGGTCGTACCACCCCGGCTATTGCTCGCTTCGCCGAATGCGCTGCCCCTTCGCGGGCTCGCCCCTCGTCACCAGGACGTCGTCCGCCAAATAGTGTTCGAACTTCGCGGGAAGCCCCTTGGCTTCGCCAAAGACAGCGCCATCCTGCAGTTGATAATGCAGGTGAGGCTCGGTGGAGTTGCCGCTGTTTCCGCAGTCACCGAGCCGGTCCCCGCTACGGACCTTAGCGTCGCGCTGGACTCGGATGGACCCATTCTTGAAGTGGGCGAGGAGGGAAAACTCGTTGTTGCCGTGGTCAAGCACAACCCGATTGCCGGTCAGCTGGGTCGGGTTCAAGTGACCAGGAACGTTGTCGGGAACACCTTCGACGACTTCGACCACGTTGCCGTCGGCAGGTGCCAGGATGGGCTTTCCGAAGCAATAGTAGTGCTCGGTTTGCGTCCCGTCCGACGTATGGGTCGACCCGTCACGGACAATCAGCACGTCTATTGCAAATCGCTGGTTGCCGTTGATGGCGTGATAGTTCTCCTCGACCTGCCGACCTCCCCAAACGACGTAAAACTCCTCATCGAAAGGAAGGCGCAGGCGTGTCCGGGCTTCATATCCGAGCTTGTCCGTCAGTGCCGCCGAGGGTGGTGGTGCCTGATCGGGCCGGATGAAGAAGCCGGCAACGGCTCCCTTGCCATCGAAGGTCCACTGTACGACGATCAGCTCCGAGACCTTATCGAACCTCGCAAGGCGTCGGTAGATATCGAATCCTTGGTCGGCGTTGACCATCTCCTGCACGACGGCTGATTCACTGCCAAGTTGCTGGTCGATCTGATCCCGAAAGGCAAGGAAATTGTCTTTCGACTGCAACGCCGCCTTCATCTGGGGCGACAATCTTGCCCACACCCCATCCAGCCGCCCCGCGTAAAAGTCCGTTGTCAGCTGCGCGCCCTCACGACGGGCGTCGATCGCGTGCGCGGACGAAGCCAACGATAGGACGAGCACGAGCGCGGCGATCGATCTCATAAACATGTAATATTCCTTCTCAGAGATGGACTCACGTCTGTCGGGTCGAATAGGCGATATTGACGCACTGGGTACCCAATGATCATCCTCGGAATAAGTCTGTTGGTGTTCGCCCCGATCCTGCTCCTTGTTGCCTTGGGTGTCCGCTTCGCAGGTAACAGGAAAGCCCTCAACAGCATAGACTATTCGACGATCGTGGATCGCGAAGGCCTGCACCAATGGGCGGGCAACCGGTTGTTCTTGCTACCCGTGGCGGCTGGGCTCTTTGGAGCGTTTTCCCTGAGCAGACCGATGTTCGGCGTGCTCGGGTGGCTCGTTGTGATACTGATCGGGATCGTGGTCTGGATCTGGATAGCGACGGCATCAGATCGGTTCAGACCACCGCCCAAGGGGTCCTCGGACTAGTTCGACTCCGAATGTGATTCACCCCTGCCGGCGTGCGATGCAAGCAGGTCTGCGACCCTTTGGGCGTCTGCAGGCGAGGCAAGGATGTCGTAACCGAGCCGGGTAGGCACGTAGATTGCAGTGTCTCCCGCTGAATAGGCGACGAAGACCTTTCGTTTGTCGGAAATGCGGACACCTCTTCCCGGATGGTCCGCTTCATTACGTGGATCTCCAACTGGGGATCGCCCATGACCTTTGCCATCCGAATGGCGCGCTCGGAATTCTTCATCAGGTCCGGGTCGAGACGAGCCATAGAGCCATCGAACGCAACCCGCTTGTCGGGATTGACTTGGGACCTCTGCTTATCACCGCTGGCTACGACCGCCAGATGGAGCGCGATGCTGACGGTGATTGCGGCAGCGAGCGCAATGGTGACGCCGACTGCGATGCTGATGTAGGCAGCAGCCAAAGCAACGATCACGACCACGACCAGCACCGGAACCAGGACCATTGGGCTGATCGTCGTCGATCTCATGACTTCCGCAACGATCAGGAGGTCGTCCTCCGTCACGTGGGCGCCGGACTCCCGAAGAACGTCCAGGAGCAGCTTCCCGGGTGATGCGGAAGCCGGCGCTCACGTAGGCCGCCAATTGATTGCCCCAGACGCGGATCGCGCGCGGTTCCACCGCCATCGCATTGACCGTGCCGATGCCGGTGACGGTCTCGACCAGGAATGCCTGGTTGTCGGCGCCGCGGGCGAACTTCTGGTCCAGGCGCCGGCGCAGGCCGGGGGTCAACGCCGCCGAGATCAGGCCATACACCGGCAGTGGCAGCACCAAGATCAAGGTCAACCAGCCGCCGTACAAGAACACCCTTGACAAGGCAACCAGCCTTGTCCGCGGTCCGCGCCTGGCCACGAAAGCACAGCCATCGCTTTCAGCAGCTCCGAAACCTCTGGGTTGCGGTACTAGCGGGTGCGCGGCGCGGCGTAGCGTTCACCATAGTCGATCAGCGCCTGGTGGTGCTGAATCAGTGCGGAATCCCCGGCGACCAGGGTCAGCAGTTCGCCCAGACCGGCGATCGCCAGTACCGGCAGTCCGAGCGACTCGCGGACTTCGTCGGCGGCCGAACGCGGGCCGTCGCCGCGCTCCTCGCGG
>JBGSKT010000519.1:0-4400 GCA_041741075.1 Lysobacterales bacterium | reverse complement strand
CGACCGCATCGCGGTGCTGGCCGCACTCAACCTGGCCCATGAACTGCTGCAACTGCGGGCGAACGCGCAGTCCGAGGGCGGCAGTCTGGGCGCCCAACTGGCGCTGCTGCGCGGCAAGCTGGATGCTGCCCTGGCCACGCTGCCGAAGTAACGGCAACCTGGGTTTTCGGTTTTCTGACATCTTCTGTCTTCTGTCTTCTGTCTTCTGTACACTGGCACCGGCACCGCTTCTGCCGCGTTCGACATTGTGGTCATTATTTTGCCTTGGCCCATAATTCGACCCCGGGTTGGTAGTGCCGGCTGGTGCGCAAGTCCGTCACGAGCGGAAAGCCTGAAGGCCGGCGAACCTTCCCACCTGATCCTGATGGATCAAGGTCGATGTCCACATAACGAACGCGGCGGTCGGCGCCACTCTCCCGGGACCATGCACATACCACCCAGCCCCAGGCGTGCGCTGCGTCGCTCACTGGCCGAACGCCGCCGGCAACTGTCGCCGACCGAACGAATCCAGGCCGGCGCTGGCGTCGCCGCCTGTCTCGCTACGCTGCCGGCGCTCCGGACGGCCAACAAGGTTGCGATCTACTGGGCGGTGTCCGGTGAATTGCCGCTGCTCGCCGTCACCCGCGAGCTGCTCGCACAACAGAAAGCCCTGTTCCTGCCGATCGTGCAGGACGATGGCAGCCTGCGCTTCGGCCACTGGCAGCCGGGCGACGCCCTGCTCGGCAATCGCTTCGGCATTCCCGAGCCGGCGCTGGCGCCGGCCGCGCTGATCGCCGCTGACGAGCTGGATCTGGTGCTGGTTCCGCTGCTCGCCTTCGACCGCAGCGGCCATCGCATCGGCAGTGGCGCGGGCTTTTATGATCGCAGTTTCGCCTTCCTGCATGGACAGGCCCGTCCGGCCCGACCCTGGCTGCTCGGGGTCGGCTACGCCTGGCAGGAACAGCCGGCACTGCCGGCCGAAGCCTGGGACGTGGCGCTCGACGGGATTGTCTGCGAGCGCGAACTGATTACCGTCACTCCCCTTCCTGCTGCCGGTCAGACGCCGGGTAGCCGCAGATGAATTACTGGCTGTTCAAATCCGAACCCGAAGAATTTTCCATCGACGCCCTGGCCCGAGTGGCGAATGAACCGTGGACCGGGGTGCGCAACTACCAGGCGCGCAACAGCATGCGTGACGCCATGCGCACCGGCGATCGGGGCTTTTTCTACCACAGCAACTGCGCCGAGCCGGGCATCGTCGGCACCCTGAAAATCGCCGGACCGGCCCGCGCGGATCCGACCCAGTTCGATCCGCACAGCGACTATTTCGACCCAGCCAGCACGCCCGAAGCGCCGCGCTGGTTCTGCGTTGCGGTCGCCTTCGAAAGCCGCCTGCCGCGCCTGATCAGCCTGCGCGAGTTGCAGCAGCACGCCGCAGCGCTCGCAGACTTCGCCCTGATCAAACGCGGCAATCGGCTGTCCATCCTGCCGGTTAGCAAGGCACAATGGGTGTTCATCAATCGTTTGAGCCGGGAGTAAAGCCGTGGACCAGGAAACCCAGAAGCAGCGCGCTGGCGAAGCGGCCCTGCAGTTCGTCGAGGAAGGCAGCGTGGTCGGGGTCGGCACCGGTTCGACGGTGGCCTGGTTCATCACCGCGCTGGCCAGCAAGAAGCACCTGATCGAAGGCGCGGTGTCGAGCTCGGAACGTACCACCGCCCTGCTTAAACAGCACGGCATCCGCGTGCTCGAGCTAAACAGCACCGGCGATCTGCCGCTGTATGTCGATGGCGCCGACGAGTGCGATCCGTGGAATCGACTGATCAAGGGCGGCGGCGCCGCCCTGACCCGCGAAAAGATCGTGGCCGCGGCCTCGCGACGCTTCGTCTGCCTGATCGACGCCAGCAAGCAGGTCGAACTGCTCGGCCGTTTTCCGCTGCCGATCGAGGTGATCCCGATGGCACGCAGCTACGTCGCCCGTGAGCTGGTCAAGCGCGGCGGCCAGCCGGTCTGGCGCGACGGCGTGACCAGCGACAACGGCAACTGGATTCTTGACGTGCACAACCTGAAGATCATCGACCCGGTCGCGATGGAAACCGATTTCAACCAGATCGCCGGTGTGGTTGCAGTCGGCCTGTTTGCGCGCCGCCCGGCGGATGTGGTGCTGGTCGGCGGCCAGCAGCGCGAGAATCGCCGGGCTTGAGGGCTAAGGCCGGTGGTCGGTGGTCGGTGGTCGGTGTTGCGCTTCGCTGCGCTCAGCACAACCTATTCCCGTCTCTCGCCTCCCGTCTCTCGACTCCCGTTTCCCGACTCCCGTCTCCCGTCTCCCATCTCCCGACCCCCAGGCCGTTAGCCCCCGCCCTGCTTGAACATTGCGCTCAGGCCGCCCTGCAGCGCCACCGAATCGAAGCCGACCTTGCTCAGGATGAAGGTGGCCGCGGCGCTGCGTTCGCCGGTGTTGCAATAAACCACCAGTTTGCGGCCGCGCTCGAGTTCGTCGATGCGGTCGCGCAGATCGAGCAGCGGAATGTTGAGCGCGCCCTTGAGTGCGCGCTCCTCGTATTCCTCGCGACTGCGGACGTCGAGCAGGCGGGCGCCCGCCTGGACCAGCGCCCGGGCCGCTAGCGGCCTGACCCAGTCGACCACCGGTGGGGTCAGAATCTCGGCGAAGTCCTTGCTCGACAGGCGCATCAGTCGGCCGTCGGACATCATCGTCACGCTGGCATTGCGCACACTGCGGGTGAGCAGAGCGTCCTCGCCGAAGGTGTCGCCGCGCATCAGGTAGGCGAGCACCGCCTCACCCTCGCCGCTCTGTTTGGCGACCGCCGCCGAACCTTCCTTGATCACGTAAAAGTAGTCGGCTTGATCGCCTTCGCGGACGATGCGCTGGTCCTTGACCACAGCGATCTCCTCCATGCGCTGGAACAAACGCTCGACCGCGCCGGTCGGCAATTTGTACAGGGCGCGGTTTTGCAGCACCCGGAACACCCAGCGGTTGGCCTCGGGATCCGGGTCGAAGTGGCGGAATGCTTCGGTCCGCGACAACTGGTCCCAGATGATTACCTTTTCGGTGTAGCGTCGATCGAGCCGGATCAACTGCGCAGCCAGCGAGCCGACGCTGGCGGTAAAGCGCCGTGGTTGCAGGTCACCCAGAGCGTAGCGTCCCTGCAGCGAGCTGCCCTCGGTGGTCTTGACCTTGCCATCCGGGTATTCGCAACGGACGCTTCCGTCGACCACATAGATCATGTCTTCATCAAGATCGCCGGCAGCAAACAGCAGCGTGCCTTTGCCGACATCTTCGGCCACCGCTACCTTGGCCAGCTGTTCGATGCATTGCGGACGCAACTTGTCGAGCGGATAGAAGTTGGCGAGTTGTTGGGCGGCGACGGGCATGGTCGGGTCTCCTGGCTATCGGCGAGATTAGCGCGAAAAACCCCGGCGTCTCAAAGTCCAGTCCGGGTCCACAACCACGTCATCGGCGCAGGCGACGCCCGGCCTCGAGCCAGCGGCGTTCACGGGGCCGACCCGTGGCCGTGTACGCCCTCGATCTCGATCAACAGGTCGTCGCGGCAGATTTCGCCATGCAGGAACAGGCAACGACAGTCGGCCGGCAGTCGCGCCGCCAGCCAATCGCTGACCATCGGCAGATCCGCGCGGTGACGCAAGTAGACCTTGAGCAGGCTGGACCCGCCCAGTTCGGCCGGAACCCGGGGGTCCTGGCGATGCGCCTCGGCGAGCAGCGCACGGATATTGGTCAGGGTCTCGGAAAGCTGGGCGCTGACCTGACCATGATGGTGACTGGCGTGGCCGACGATGCTTGCGGTCCCGGAAATCAACAGTTGCCCGGCCGCGGTCAGCGTGGCACGCGAGAACCGGGGCGCGACCGGGCCATATTGCCGGGGATAGCGGCTGGCGCTGAGCTGGCGCGGATTCTCGATACCGATACCCGGTTGGCGCGCCGACAACCAGTAGAGCATCAAGGTGTCACTGCGATCGAGCCTGCCGATCGCGGTTGCCGCCGGCAGACTCCGGGCCGGAAACGCGGCCAGCGCCTGCACCCGACCGACGCAGAACTGCCGGTAACGCTGGCGGTCGCCCTCGCCGTCGGTGATGTCGGCAAAATAATTCCACAGCCGCAGCAGGTGCGGCAGTTGGGAACGCTGCTGAAACGCCAGCAATTGCCGGTAGGCGGCTTCGACGGCAGTGCGGAAATCGCCATGCACACGTTCGTCCACGGTCAGCACGCCGAACAGGTAATCGTCGTTGCAGGCATAGCGGATGTCGCCATCCTGGCCGCATTCGATCGGCGCGTCGCCGCGCCAGACCTCGACCAGATCGCCACCGTCCACGCGCTGCAGGGGGTTGTGGATCGCCGGGTCGGTCGGCGATGGGGGGTCGCCAAAGCCGACCACGGCGAGCACCCC
>JBGSKT010000518.1:0-8341 GCA_041741075.1 Lysobacterales bacterium | reverse complement strand
CATACCCGTTCGCCCTGAGCGTAGCGCCGTAGGCGCGAAGTCGAAGGGTCCCGAGAGGTGCTTCGACTTCGCCCGCTGCGCGAGCTACGCTCAGCACGAACGGTCCTTGGGTTCCCTGGGTGAGATTCGGGGCTAATCAGGACAAAAGATGACGTACAGAAAAGTTTCTGCTTCTTGATGGCACCAAACAAGCACACACCAATGCGCTCCAACCGAGACGCGCGTCAGCACGCTCATCGTGCCTGAAGGGCTAATCAGACGACCCAGGAAAGTGCTGCGCGGACTTGGTGATCGCTTGATCGACGATCAACGATCCGGCACCAAGGCACGGATGGCGGTGGCGCGGTCCCAATGGGCAAACAGCAAATCGACCAGCCGCGGATCGAATTTGACGCCACTCTGGGACTGCAGAAACTCACGGATCGCGACTTCGTCCCAGGCATTCTTGTAGCAACGCTTGCTGCCGAGTGCGTCGAACACATCGGCGAGTGCAGTGATGCGGCCACCGATGGAAATCTGCTCGCCGGCGATGCCGCGCGGATAGCCGCTGCCGTCCCAGTTCTCATGGTGATCTTCGGCGATGATGGCAGCGAGCTGCAACAAGGGCAGGCGCGACCCGGACAGCCATTGTGCGCCCAAACTCGCGTGGGTTCGCATGACCGACGTTTCTGACGCCAGGTGTGGTCCCGGTTTGTTGAGGATGGCGTCGGGAATGCCGATCTTGCCGATGTCGTGCAGTGGCGCGGCGTAGCGCAACATCTCGCGGGCCTGCGGCTCCAGACCCCAGGCCTCGGCCAGCAGGTCGGCGACCATGCCGACCCGTCTGACATGCGCCAGGGTCTCGGCCGAACGGCTTTCGGCCAGTCCGGCGAGCAGGGTGACGATTTCCACCTGGCCCTCGAACAACTCGCGTTGCAGGTGCAGGTTCTCGAAGGCGATCGAGACATTGGTGCAGAACACCTCGACCAGCTTCAGGTCGAGCGGCGACAGGTCCCAGGCCTCGCCCACGTACAACAGGCTTTCGGTGCGGTGGCTGTCGGTGAAATGCAGCACGTAATGGTCGCGGGTGATCTGGTGGCGCTTCTGCGTGTAAGCGCTGCGCAGCGATTCGACGATGCCGAGCGGCAGACTCTCGTCGGCGTTGGCATTGATAAAGCGGGCATAGTCGCCGGTCGCGGCGGCGACGATGAAATGGTCGGGTGTGGCCGATTGCGGCTTGCTGACCTTGCAGTACAAGGCGCCGCGGTCCATGCCGACCAGGTTGGTCAGTTGCGCCAGCACCGCCGAGGCGAATTCCTGCGATTCGTGCAGCGAGAAGATCTTGGCCGAGGCCGCGATCACCCGCTCCAGCCCGCGCTTGTTGGTTTCGATGGTCATGATGTCGCGGTAAGCGCGCAGGGTTGCGTACATCATGGTCGACAGCTTTTGCGCGGTGAGTTCGGTCTTTTCCTTGTAGTCGTTGATGTCGTAGTTGGCGATCACGCTCTCTTCCGGCGCCTGACCGGGCTGACCGGTGCGCAGCACGATGCGCAGAAAATGGTTGCCAAGCTGCTCGCGGATGTGCCGTACCAGATCCAGCCCGGCCTGTTCGGATTCCATCACCACGTCGAGCAGCAACACCGCGATGTCGTCGTGCTCCCCGAGTAGTTGCTGGGCTTCGCTGGCACTGTAGGCGTGGATGAATTCCAGCCGGCGGCCCTCGAAACGGAAATTGCCGAGCACCAGGCGAGTGACGTTGTGCACCTCTGGCTCATCGTCGGCAATCATGACCTTCCAGGACGGCAAGGACGTACTGTTTTCCGCCGCAAACAGATTTTCCATGGTCGTTCTCCGCCGAACCTGCCCCGGCTTCGACCTTAGCATTGCCGGTCGAGGAATCAATCGGTCGGCCGGCAAAAAAGTGGGAACGCTTGCCAGTCTGGCGCTGCCTGCCGGTAAACACGGAGCCCGCCGCAGTCATTGAGCGGGTCGCGACGCGGACGGGCGCGTCCGGCGGCCGGGCCGGAGTGCGCGGCGCCGGCCCCGATGGCGGAGCGGCGCAGGGACAATGGCGGAACTCGCCATAAAAGATGCGAATCCGCCACTGACCCGCTAAGCTGACCGCGGCCATGATGCGCTCACCGGAAAACCCCGGAACCACTGCAGGAGTCGATCATGAAAATCCTAGTTTCCACACTATTGCTCGGGCTGGCCGCCAGTGTTGCGGTCGCCTTCCCGGTCGGGGCCCAGGGCCCGGTCTATGTGCCCGGCCAGTTCAGCGCCAGGCTCGATCAATCCAGCCAGGAATGGCGGCTGATGCCGCTGGCCGAGGCCGACCAGTTCGCGGTCAATCACGATCCGGCCTGTCTGAGTACCGCGGTGCTGCCGAATGGCCTGTGGCTGATCGTGCGTAGCCCGTTGGGCGGTCTGGAATTGCTGGCCGCCTCGGATACGCCGCTGGCGCCGGATCAGGCGCCGATGGTGCCCCTGCTGCGCTGCGGCGAAGCCGGCAGCGGCGTGGTCATACGTGCCCCCGATGCGGTTTATCAGGCACTGTCCGAACGCGTCGGCGCGGTGTTGATCGATGGCTGACAAGGCCTTCCGGCTCGGTCTGCTCGCCGTCGATGGCTGTCTGCTGTCGAGCCTGGCCGGGCCGATCGACGCCCTCCGGGTCGCGCAGATTCTGGCCGATATGCGCGGCCCGGCCTCGGCACCACTGTTCGAAAGCGTACTGATCGGCGCGCGCGGCGAAACCAGCGTACGCACATCGGAGGGCCTGGTGCTGGGCGGCGTGGTCTCGCCGGACCGACCGCTGGACATGGTGCTGGTGCCCGGGCTTGGTCTGACCCACGTCGATGACGTCAGCGCGGCGCTGGCCCGCTTCGATCCGGAGGTCGAGCTGCTGCGCGATCTGCAGCGGCGCGGCGTGCATCTGGCCGCCTGCTGCACCGGTGTGTTTCTGCTGGCCCGGTCCGGTCTGCTCGACGGCCGCCGCGCGACCACCGCCTGGTGGATGGCGCCGGTATTCCGTCGCTTGTACCCCGCGGTCGATCTGGAGATCGAGTCGATCCTCGTCGATGACGGCAAGTTCACTACCACCGGTGCCGCCACCGCGGTCTACAGTCTGCTCAATCGCCTGATCACCGATACCGGCGGCGAGGCGCTGGCCCAGCAGACCAGTCGTGTGCTGCTGGTCGACCAGGAACGCCAAAGCCAGGCGCCGTATATCACCCAGGCACTGCTCGAACGACCGCGGCATTCGATTACCGAAAATGCGCAGCGCTTCATTGAAAGCCACCTCAACGACGACATCAGCGTGCAGCAGTTGGCCGTGCATTGTGGGGTCAGCGAGCGCAGCCTGCTGCGCCACTTCAAGGCGCACTTCGGGTACACCCCGCTCGGTTACATCCAGCACCTGCGGGTCGAACGCGCCAAGGCCCTGTTGGAAACCACCCGGCTCAGCTTCGACGAAGTGGTCGATCGCTGCGGCTACCAGGACGTGCCGAGCTTCCGCAAACTGTTCAAGCGCGAAACCACGCTCACCCCGGCCGACTACCGCGAGCGCTTTCGCCTGCGTGCGCGTTGAGCAATCGTCGCCCCGGCGAACGTCGGGGCCCAGTTTCCGGGGTACGGTGGTGTTCGACACTGGGCCCCGGCATCCGCCGGGGCGACGGCTCTTAGCCCCCAGTCCCTGGCTCGCTGCGCTCCGCACAACCCATGTTGTTCCGGGGCAAGAGAGTGGCCTCTGGCCAGCACTTCCACGCAGCGCGTCGATCAGGGATAGTGCGTGGCTTCTGGCCTGACATTGGGGGGTGCTATGGTTGCTGCCGTCGGTTTTCGTTTGGGCATGTTGTTCGGTATCGGTGGCCTGGTGGTGATCGGCTTGATCGCCCGACCCGCGACCGAATCAACTGCCGCGCCGGCACCGGTCGCCGATATGGGCGACTTCTGGGTGAATCGGGCGACCTATCCGACCGGCCACTACAACCCGGCCTGGCAGATCGCCGCGGCGGCCCAGATGCGCGCCATCGGCAGTGCCACTCCGGCCGGGATCGATCTCCGCCGCAGTTTGAATGCACTGGATCCGTTCCAGTTCACCCCGCTCGGCCCGCAGCCCTTGTTGAGTGGCGGCCAGGCCACCGCCGGCCGGGTCAATGTGCTGATCGGACACCCGGGCGACGCCAGCATCGCCTGGCTGGGCGCCGATGGCGGCGGCGTCTGGAAGACCAGCAACTGCTGCAGTGCCAGCACCAGCTGGACGATCAAGACCGATATCCCCGAGATCCAGGCCAGTGCGATCAGCGACCTGACCCTGGATCCTAGCGATCCGAACGTGCTGTATGCCGCCACCGGCGACCTGCGCTTCGGCTCTTTCTCGTTTGGCAGCAATGGCGTGCTGAAAAGCACCGATGGCGGCGAAACCTGGGTGGTCAAGGGCGAGGCCGAATTCAACCCGTTCTTTCCGCCCTCGGCCGGCGGCTTTCCGCAGTACCAGGCGATCGGCCAGGTGGAAGTCGATCCAAACGATGGCAACAAGGTGATCGTCGGCACCAAGACCGGGCTGTGGCTGAGTTTCGACGGCGGCGATCATTGGACCGGCCCCTGCCTGACCAATGCTTTCACCAGCCAGCGCCAGGATATGACCGGCATTGTTCTGCGGGACAATGGTCTTTCCACCCAGATCATTGCGGCGGTCGGCACCCGCGGTTTCGAAACCCCGGTCCAGCCGGACCTGAACCAGAATGGCGCCAATGGCGTCTATCGCGGCACCATGCCGGACAGCGGCTGTCCGCTGGATTTCGCCCTGATCTCGCGCAACGACAATGGCTGGCCGTCCGGCAGCGGTGGCGGGGTACCGATCCCGGCCAATACGCTCGGCCGGATCGATCTCGCGATTGCGTCGTCCGATCCGAACGTGATCTATGCCCAGGTCGCCAAAGTCGATTCCGGCGCACCGGTGATCCTTGGGGTCTGGCGCAGCGGCGACGGCGGCGATTCCTGGCTGCAGACGACCGTTGGCGACATCCCCGGCGCCGGTACGCAGAGCTGGTACAACGCCGGCCTTACGGTCAGCCCGAGCGACCCGAACAACGTGATTCTGAGCGCCTTCTCGACCTTCCGCTCGACCGCCGGCGGTGCCGGCTGGAGCAATATCGGCTCCGCGCCCCACGTCGATCATCATGGCCGCAGCTTCGTTGGCGGCGATCCGAACCGGCTGCTGATCGGCACCGATGGCGGCGTGTTCTACAGCGCCAATGCGCAGGCGGCCACGCCGACCTGGATTTCGCTCAACAACTCCCTCAATACCATCGAGTTTTATTCGGGCGGGATCAGCGCCAACTTCGGCAGCGCCAACAGCAGTGGCGCGGTCGGCGGCGCGCAGGACAATTCGATGATGGTGTCGAGCTGGTCGAACGGCAATTTCGCCGCCCAGTCCTGGGCGGTGCGCAACGGCGGCGATGGCTTCTTCGGCACGATCGAGCCAATCCTGGGCCAGCGCTGGTACTACTCCAGCCAGAACGGCAACATCCGGGTCACCAGCACCGCCCAGGGCACCGGCACGGTCAGCGCGACACCGAGCGGCTGGGGCGCAGACCGCAAGAGCTTCCTGACCAATTTCGATCTGTACCGCTTCGGTGGTGAAAGCACCGGCTGCCCGGCCGCGACCGGCTGCGGCCGCATCATCGCCGGCTCGTTCCGGGTCTGGGAAAGCGTGAGCGGTGGGACCCCGACCTCGAGCTGGGTGCCAAACAGCCCGGACCTGACCAAGGGCACCAGCATTCCCGGCAATCTGGGCGCGCGAGCCTTCATCAACCAGCTCGCCTATGCGCTGAGCACGCCCACGGTTGCCATCGCCGGGACCAACGACGGCAACGTCGCGGTGGGTTTTGGCCTGGGTCAGAACGTCCCGAATTCCGCTACCTGGGTGGCGCTGGCCGATGGCAACGCAGTGCTGCCCAACCGCCCGGTGCTGGATGTGTTTCTGGACCCGATCAATCCGTTGATTGGCTACGCCGCGCTCGGTGGCTTCGCTGAAAACACCCCGGGCCGGCCCGGGCACATCTATCAAGTGAATTGCACCGCCAACTGCGCCAGTTTCGTCTGGCGCGATGTCAGCGGCAACCTGCCGAACATTCCAGCCAACAGCGTGATCGTCAATCCCAATCTGCCCAGCCAGGTATTCGTCGGCACCGACTGGGGCCTGTACTTCACCGACGACATCGATGCCGCCGCACCGGTCTGGTCGAAGCACGCCGGTCTGCCCAGCGTGATGGTCTGGGACCTGACCGTCGATCGCGGCTTTACCACGCTCGCCGCCTGGACGCGCTCACGTGGCGCCTGGGTGTGGCCGCTGCCGACCGAGTTGCCGAACCCGGACGTGCTGTTCCGCGACGGCTTCGAATAGACCGCGCGCGCCTGCGGTCTGGCGACACAGCTCAGAGCGCGTCGTTGTCCATCTCGCCGGTGCGGATGCGCAGCACCCGCTCCAGCTCGTAGACGAAAATCTTGCCGTCACCGATCTTGCCGGTATTGGCCGCCTGCATGATCGCTTCGACGGCGCGATCGCACTGGCTGTCGTCGACCGCCGCCTCGATCTTGATCTTGGGCAGGAAATCGACCACGTACTCGGCGCCGCGGTAAAGCTCGGTGTGGCCCTTCTGGCGGCCAAAACCCTTGACTTCGGTCACCGTGATGCCGGCCACGCCGATTTCGCCCAGCGCCTCGCGCACGTCATCGAGCTTGAATGGCTTGATGATCGCCATGATCATTTTCATCGTAGTTCCCCTGAGAGATGCTGCTCAATAACCGATCAGCGCACAGTTTACGCTGTCCCTGGGGCGGTGGTGTCGAAGCCGGCAGCGGCGCCTGGACCCCCCGTCGTCCCGGCGAACGCCGGGACCCAGTGCTTTTGACGGTTCCGCCCTATTTTGGACTGGGCCCCGGCGTTCGCCGGGGGTGACGGACTCTGCTGTTCCAGGTCATCCGTACCGGGTTTTCCCAATTTTGGGCCGATCTGCGACCATTCCTATCCGTATCTAGGAAATATCCTAGGAGAATCTAGGAAATTTCCTAGGCGTTTTTCAGAAAAACCCCGAAGCCGGCGGACGCGATGCGGCGTAGTCTGGCCCCATTGGAGAAGAGGCATGGCAAGCATGATCAACGTACGCGCAATCGACGACTTGGCCAACCGGCTGGCCCAGCTGGTCCCACCCGGTCTCAATGCTGCCCGCGATGATCTGGAACGGACCTTCAAGGCGACCCTGCAGGCGAGTCTGGAACGGCTCAACCTGGTGACCCGCGATGAGTTCGATGTGCAGCGGCTGGTATTGCTGCGTACCCGCGAGAAACTCGATCTGCTCGAGCGCGAGCTCGAGCGCATCGAGCGGCAGCTGGCCGAGGCCACTCCTCCACGCTGATGCCAGGCGAAGTCGAATCCCCCGGTTCGATGGTTGCGATCATGCAACCGCCTGGACACCGCGGGCCCCCCTCGCCAGGGGCCACGCATCGCGCCCTGGATGGGCGTTGTCTACCGCAATGGATGGCCGCCCGTCTGCCGGATCCGAACGTCCGGCAGGCGGGCCCTTTTTCGGACCTTGCGGCCCTGGTGCATGCCACGGGTGCCGGCCCGGCTGATGGGCGAAGTCCAGCCAGTCATGCGTCCATCGGTCAAGGCTTGGCAGCACGGCGGGTGCCGCAGTTGTCCTTCGACATCGCTGCGCTACGCCCAGGGGAAACGGCGCCAGGGATCCGCTTCGCGGGCCCGATCCAGCAAGGACCAGGTGACCATCCGGGTCCGCAGAAACTGGTTTGCGTGTGTCCATGAGCCTGGCTACGGTCAATTCGCGCGCCCAGCTCGGGGTGGCCGCGCCGCTGGTGGCGATCGAAGTCCACCTGTCTGGCGGTCTGCCCGCGACCAGCATCGTCGGGCTGCCGGAAGCCGCGGTACGCGAGAGCCGCGATCGGGTGCGCGCCGCGATGATCACCGCCCTGTTCGAATTTCCGGCGCGGCGCATCACCGTCAGCCTGGCACCGGCCGACCTGCCCAAGGATGGCAGCCGGTATGACCTGGCGATCGCGCTCGGCATCCTGGCGGCATCGGGGCAGATCCCGGACAGCGCGCTGGCCGAGTTCGAAGTCTTTGGCGAACTGGCCTTGTCCGGCGAACTGCGTCCCATCACCGGGGTGTTGCCGGCGGTCCTGCAGGCCAGCCGGGCCGGTCGAAAGGTGATCCTGCCGCACGACAACGGAGCCGAAGCGGCCCTGGTCAGCGATGCCGAGGTCTACACCGCGCGTTCATTGCTCCAGGTCTGCGCGTTCTTGCGCGGCGACAGCGCGCTCGCCCGGGCGCAGGTGGCGCCAC
>JBGSKT010000517.1:0-4168 GCA_041741075.1 Lysobacterales bacterium | reverse complement strand
ACCAACAACTCCTGGGGCGGTGGCGGTTTCTCGCAGGGGCTGCAAGACGCCATCACCCGCGCCGAGCAGGCCGATATCCTGTTCATCGCGGCGGCCGGCAACAGTGCGACCGACAACGATGCGACCGCGAGCTACCCGTCGAACTACCCGAACGCCAACGTGATCGCGGTCGCCTCGACCACCTCCACCGGCGGGCTGTCGAGCTTCTCGCAGTGGGGTGCGACCACCGTGGATCTGGGTGCGCCGGGCTCGGGCATCTACTCGACCGTACCGGTCAAGAGCGGCAAGAATGTGGTGTCGGGCTATGCCAATTTCAGCGGCACTTCAATGGCAACCCCGCACGTCACCGGCTCTGCCGCCTACTATGCCGCTCGCCATCCAGGCGCCACCGGCGCCCAGATCAAGGCCGCGATCCTCGGCAGCACCATTCCCACCCCGGCGCTGGCCGGCAAGGTGCTGAGCAATGGTCGGCTGAATATCGAAGGCTTCTGATTCACCGGGTCACCGGCTGGCCCGGTGACCACGGAAGACCCGGGGGCGGACCGATCGGTCCGCCCTTTTTTTTGCCTCAATCTTCCAGCGAATCGGCGAACAGCAACTGCGCCAGCACGCGCACCCGGCCGAACATGTCGTGGGTCTGGTGGTGGGTGACGCAGATGTAGAAGAAATCCCCGGGTTTCTCCATCACCCGTTCGCAGATCGGGGTGGATTCGTCGCACAGCAGCGCGTTGGGCGGGCTCACCGTACTGTTCATGGCGATCACCTGGCGCAGGGGATGGAACCCGCTGTAATCGAAGCTGACCCGGTCGCCCTCGACCACGGTCAGGTCGTTGGGAACATAGACGAAGGCGTCCTCCGGGATCACCACCAGGTAATCCGCGGCGATCGCCGGGAGCGGGCCCAGGGTCAGCAGCAGGAGCAGGAATAGTTGGCGCATCGGGGATTCCTTGGGCGCTCATTGAACGCTATCAGCCACCCATTGCGCCGTGAGCGCAAGCACAGTTCGATCGAGCCGGCCGCCGCCGTCCCGGCGAAGGCCGGGACCCGGTTCAGAGGACAGAGGACAGAAAATCGTCGTCCCGGCGCAGGCCGGGACCCAGTGTTCGACACCGCCGAAACGCCCAGCACTGGGCCCCGGCGTTCGCCTGGGCGACGCTGCTAACGAATGCGCCCGAGGATGCCGTCAAGCTCGTCCAGGCTGTGATAGGCGATGACCAGTTTGCCGCGACCGCTGGCACTGTGCTGGAAACTGACCCGGGTCGCCAACTTCTCCGACCATTCGCTGGCCAGCGCGTCGATATCCGGATCGGCCGCGCGTTTGCCGGGCGCTTTGTCCGACGGCTTGGCGGACTTGCTGGCGGCGCCTTGTTGCACGCGCCGCACCCGCTCTTCCAGCTCGCGTACCGTGAGTCCGTGGTCGGCGGCGGCGAGCGCGAGTTCGGTGGCCTGTTTGGCCGGCAGGGTGATCAGGGCGCGGGCGTGGCCCATTTCCAGACGATGTTGTTCGAGCAGCTTGCGCACCGTTTCCGGCAAATCCAGCAAGCGCAGCAGGTTGCTGACCGCGGCGCGCGACCGCCCGACCGCTTCGGCGGCGAGCTGGTGGGTCAGCTTGAACTCTTCGATCAGGCGCTTCAGCGCTGCCGCTTCTTCGAGCGGACTCAGATCCTCGCGCTGGATGTTCTCGATCAGCGCCATCGCCACCGCGGCCTGATCGGCGACTTCACGCACGACCGCCGGGACCTCGCTCAGACCGGCGAGCTTGGCGGCGCGCCAACGGCGTTCGCCGGCAATGATTTCGAAACGATCGCCGGCGATCGGGCGCACCACGATCGGCTGGATCACGCCCTGGGCCTTGATCGACTCGGCCAGTTCGGCCAGCCGTTCCTGGTCCATGCCGGTGCGTGGCTGGTAACGCCCGGGCTGCAATCGCCCGACCGCCAGTTCCCGCAGTTCGCCACTGCCGGCGTTGCCGATGTCGCTGCTGGTGTCGATGCCGAGCAGGGCGTCGAGTCCCCGTCCCAGACCGCGTTTCTTTGCTGCCATTGGTCTTTCCTCTGCGGCGGTCGCGGTCGGCGCAACAGCGTCGACCGAGCGGCGCGCTTTACTTGGTGGTTTCTGGCCGGGCGTCGCGTTCGCGCCGCAACATCTCGCCGGCCAGGCCGAGATAGGCGATGGCGCCGCGCGATTCACGGTCGTACTGCGAAATCGGCAGACCATGCGAAGGCGCTTCGGCCAGACGCACATTGCGCGGGATCACGGTGCGAAACACCTTGTCGCCAAAATGCTTGACCAGCTGGTTGGCGACGTCGTTGCCGAGGTTGTTGCGTACGTCGAACATGGTGCGCAGGATGCCGTCGAGCTCCAGCGCCGGGTTTAGCCGGGTCTTGACCGCCTTGATCGTGTTGAGCAAGGCGGTCAGGCCTTCGAGCGCGAAATATTCGCATTGCATCGGCACCAGCACGCCCTGGGCCGCGGTCAGTGCATTCAGGGTGAGCAGACTGAGCGAGGGCGGGCAGTCGATCAGGATGAAGTGGTAACGGTCGACAATCGGCGCCAGGGTGAGGCGCAGGCGGGTCTCGCGGGCGATTTCGTCCATCAGCCGGATTTCGGCCGCGGTCAAATCGCCATTGCCCGGAATCAGATCGAAGCCGCCGGGGGTGGCGACGATCGCCTGTTCGGCCGGCACCTCTTCCAGCAGCACCTCGCAGCCATTCGGTTTGGCCTGGCTCTTGTCGATGCCCGAGGCCATGGTGGCATTGCCTTGTGGGTCCAGATCAATCAGCAGCACCTTGCGCCGCGCTTCGGCCAGCGCGGCGGCAAGATTGACCGCGGTGGTGGTTTTGCCCACCCCACCTTTCTGATTGGCCACGGCGATGATTCGGGTCATGCGCTGATCTGCGTAAGTCCGCGCACACGGGCGGGGCCGGGCAGTTTAGCCGAGTCCGGTCCAGAGGACAGAGGACAGAGGACAGAGGACAGAGCTGTGCCCCGGCGTTCGCCGGGGCGACGGAAGTAGGGTGGATAAGTGCAGCGCATCCACCAATCAACCAATCGTCAGCTGCGCTGGCCGACGCGTGAGGATCAGCAGCACCCGTTCGGCATCCAGGCCCGGCACCTGTAGTCTTTCCACTGCGGCCAGGGCAAAATCCGCTGGCAGCGCCGGCAGCTCCTCCTGGTAACCCGGCCCCTTCATCGCCAGCAGCCGACCGTCAGCGGCCAGCCAGGGGCGGCACCATGCGCACAAGCGATTCAGCGGCGCCAGTGCGCGTGCGGTGGCACAACCGATCACGGCGTCGGGATGAAACGCCTCGGCCCGGCCCTCGATCACTTCCACCTGATCGAGCCCGAGCTGACGTTTGACCTCGCGCAGGAAGCGCGCCTTCTTGCCATTCGACTCGATCAACCACACCCGGCGTTCGGGGTGCAAGATGGCGAGCGTTATGCCCGGCAATCCGGCGCCGCTGCCCATGTCGGCGATCTCGGGCTCGGTCCAGTACGGCGCCATGGCCAGGGAATCGAGCAGATGCCGGGTCAGCATTTCTGCCGGATCACGGATCGCGGTCAGGTTGTAGGTCTGATTCCAGCGCGCCAGCAAATCCAGATAGCCCAGCCAGCGCCCGACCCGCTCGGAATCGCTGGCGATCGCCAGGGCGGTCAGAGCGCTCGCCAATTGCGGTTCAAGCGATGCGATGGCAGACATTAAACACTCCGGTGGGAATGGGCCAGGGGCCGGCAGCGGGCGCGGCGGCCAGCACGCGGATCGGCGGCGACAACCGCCGCCGGGTTAGGATCCGATGATACGGCCGAGCTGCTTCTGGCCGGCGCGCATCATCGCCGCGAAGCGCGGGCGGTCGTTGGCATCCAGGGCCGAACGCAATTCCTGCAGTGCCATGGCCAGTCGTTCGAGCACTTCCGGGCTGTTCGGATTCTGCTGCTGGATTTCGAAATACAGGTCCGGATTCTCGTTCACCACCGCCCTGGACACCCGGGTCTGGGCATCGAAGGTGGTACTGGATAGGCGCTCCAGGCGCCGTTCATCGGCCCCGCCTGCGGCCAGCGCGGCGGCGAACACGATATTCAGCACATGCGACAGGCCGAGCACCTCGGCCATCAGCGCGTCGTGCTCGGCCAGCGACATATCGACCACCACGGCCGTGGTCGCGGCGAA
>JBGSKT010000516.1:0-2716 GCA_041741075.1 Lysobacterales bacterium | reverse complement strand
CTTGCCACGGGGCCAGCGTCCATAGCTGATAAGGACGGCTGGCCGTTCCGACCGCCGTGACGATAACGCCGCCACGCTTTCCCCAGCTCTGCACCAGGCAGCACCATTACACTGGTATGCGGCCGGCACCGAGCAGCAGGCGGCGATCGACGCCTTCGATGTGCTGATGCTGCGCCGCGATCCGCCGGTCGATGCCGATTTTCTTGCCGACACCCTGTGGGCCAGTCTGGGCGGCGCTGGCAAGCCGCTGGTCGTCAATGCCGCTCAGGCGCTGCGCGACTGCAACGAGAAATTGTTCGCCCTGGCGTTCCCGCAGTGCTGCCCGGAAACTTTTGTGGCGCGGGAGGCAGCGGCGGTCAAAGGTTTCGTGACTGGCATCGGCGAATGTGTTTTGAAGCCACTCGACGGCATGGCCGGCCGCTCGATCTTCCGCACCGCACCGGACGACCCCAATCTCAATGTGATCCTGGAAACGCTGACCGACAATGGCCGCCATTTCGTGATGGCGCAGCGCTTCCTGCCGGAAATCGCCCAGGGCGACAAGCGCATCCTGATGATCGACGGTGAACCGGTGCCGTTCGCGCTGGCACGCATTCCGCAGGGCGGCGATTTCCGTGCCAATCTGGCCCGCGGTGGCCGCGGCATCGCCCAGCCACTGTCCGCGCGCGATCGCTGGATCGCAGCGGAAGTGGGACCGGAGCTACGCCGCCGCGGTCTGCTGTTCGTCGGGCTGGACGTGATCGGGGATTACCTGACCGAGATCAACGTGACCAGCCCGACCGGAATCCGCGACATCGACAGCCAGGCCGGCACCCGGATCGGGGATCAGCTGTTCGCGGCCATCGAGCGGAGACTGGCGTGAAAGCGGAGCGGGTCGGTCCGGATGAACGCTTGCGGGTGACCGTGCTGTTCTCGCTGATCCTGCATGCCGTGGTCGTACTCGGGATCACCTTCCGTTACGACGACCCAGGCGCCAGCCTGCCCAGCCTGGATGTGATCCTGGTCCAGTCGGCCGCGGCAACCCGCCCCGAGCAGGCCGATTTCCTGGCCAATGCCAGCCAACTGGGTGGTGGCGAATCGGAAAAATCGACGCGCCCGCGTGAACCACTGACCGGCCCGGTGCCGAAGGCCAGCAGCGGTCTCGCCCCGTTGCCGCAGAAGGCTGGCGCACCGCGTCCCAAACCAGCCACGCCGCAGTCCCTGCTTACCGGCGCCAACACCGACTTTGCGCTGCGGCGGGTGACCGAAAGCAACCCGGAGATTCCGGAACTGGACCGGGTCACTACCCGCGAACTGATCGAGCGCGACCTGGAAATGGCCCGACTGGCCGCCGAGGTCGACCGCGAACGCGCGCAGTACGCCAAACGCCCAAGACGCAAGTTCGTCTCGGCCAATACCCGCGAATATGCCTTCGCTGGCTACATGCGCGCCTGGGTGGCGCGGATCGAGCGCCTGGGCAACCTCAACTACCCCGAGGAGGCCCGCCGCCGCGGCATCCAGGGCGAACTCACGCTGACCGTCGCGATCCGCCTGGACGGCAGCATCGAATCCATCGCCATGATCCGCTCGAGCGGCCACGATTTCCTCGATCTGGCAGCGCGGCACATCGTCGAGCTGGGCGCGCCGTACGCGCCGCTGCCGCACACCAGCGAAAATATCGATGTGCTGCACATCACCCGCACCTGGCAGTTCCTGCCCGACGGCGAGGTGCGTGGGCAGTAACGGCGGCGCTCCCGACTGCGTGCGCCGGGGCCGGCAATGCCGGTTAAACTGGGGCCATGCACAGCTTACCATCCTGGCTGAACAACCACCTGCTGATCGCCATGCCGGGCATGCAGGATCCGGGCTTTGCGCACACGCTCACCTACCTCTGCCAGCACAACGCCGAGGGCGCGATGGGCCTGGTGGTCAACCGCACCGCCAACTTCCAGCTGGCCGACATCCTCGAACAGCTCGGCATCGCCGCCGGTGATCGCCAGGCGCTCGATCGGATCAGCGTATTTGCCGGCGGTCCGGTGCAGCCCGAGCGCGGTTTCGTGCTGCATACGCCGCTGTCTGTGCAAACGCCGTGGGCGCCGCTCGATTCCACCGTGCAACTGACCCCGGCCCTGTGCCTGACCACCTCGCGCGATGTACTGCCGATGCTCGCCGATGCCGAACATGGACCGAGCCGAGCGTTACTCGCCCTCGGTTACGCCGGCTGGGGCGCCGGCCAGCTCGAACAGGAACTGCGCGAGAACGCCTGGTTAACCGTCGCGGTCGATGATCTTGCCATCCTGTTCGATGTCCCGGCCGAGCAGCGCTGGCAAGTGGCGGTAGGCAAGCTCGGCATCGACCCGGTGCATTTGAGCTGGCAGGCCGGACATGCCTGAGCCGCGGCCATTGCTGGTGCTCGGCTTCGATTATGGCAGCCGCCGGATCGGGATCGCGGTCGGACAGCGCATCACCGAGACCGCGCAGGCCCTCACCGTGATCGACAATGGCCCGGGCGGTCCGGACTGGCAGGCGCTGGACAAGGTTCTGCGCGACTGGCAGCCACAAGTGCTGGTGGTCGGCCTGCCCCTGCAGATGGACGGTGGCGAGCAATCGATCAGCACCATGGCGCGCAACTTTGCCGATCGGCTGCGCGATCGCACCGCGCTGCCGGTCTACACCCAGGACGAACGGCTGAGCTCGCGTCAGGTCGCACGCGAGTTCGCCAACGCGCGCCGCCGCG
>JBGSKT010000515.1:0-3437 GCA_041741075.1 Lysobacterales bacterium | reverse complement strand
GTGGCCGGCCGAGCGGCGGATGTGCCGGGTGCGGCGACGGCGTCGCTGCGCAACCAGGCAATCAGGCGTGCCCACAGTCCGATCCGGACCGGCCCGGCCACGGTTGTGGCCGCGCTGGCCCTTGGGGTCGGCAACACGATTTCATCCGCTTCGACTTCGGGGCGGGCGCCAAGGCCGACCGGAGTGATCCGGCTGACCGCCGGCTTTTCCGATTCGACCAGCGGTTGTGCGGTCATCGGTAGCGCTGCCGGCGCGGCCACGGTCAGGCGTTCGTAGCTGGGACGCGCCTCTTCGGCGACATCGCTCTTCTTCAGCCGGCGCAATTCGTAGTGCGGCGTGGTCAGTTTCTCGTCGGCCACGATGACCAGTTCGGCTTGCTGCCGCTGTTCGACCTCGGCGACCGCACGGCGCTTTTCGTTGAGCAGGAAATTGGCCACCGCGGTCGGCACCTGGACCAGCACCTGGCCAGTGTTTTCTTTCATTGCCTCTTCTTCGGCGATGCGCAGGATCGACAGCGACAGCGATTCGACACCGCGGATGTGGCCGTGGCCGTCGCATTGCGGACAAGTCACCTGCGAAGCCTCGCCGAGCGAGGGACGCAGCCGCTGGCGCGACAGTTCGAGCAGGCCGAAGCGCGAAATGCGGCCGAGCTGGACGCGGGCGCGGTCCATTTTCATGGCGTCGCGCAGGCGGTCTTCGACCTCGCGCTGGTGCTTGCTCGATTCCATGTCGATGAAGTCGATCACGACCAGCCCACCAAGGTCGCGGATGCGCAGTTGGCGCGCCACTTCGGTGGCGGCCTCGAGGTTGGTGTTGAACGCGGTTTCCTCGATGTCGCCGCCCTTGGTCGCCTTGGCCGAATTGATGTCGACTGCGGTCAACGCCTCGGTGTGGTCGATCACGATCGAACCGCCCGAGGGCAGACGCACGTTGCGATCGAACGCGTTTTCGATCTGGGTCTCGATCTGGAAGCGCGAGAACAGCGGCACCGTATCCTGATACAGCTTGAGCTTGCGCAGGTTCTGCGGCATCACCTGCTGCATGAATTCCTGGGCGTCGTCGAACAGCTCCTGCTGGTCGATCAGAATCTCGCCGACATCGTTGCGCAGGTAGTCGCGCAGGGCGCGGATGATCAGCTTGGATTCCTGGTAGATCAGGAACGGCGCCTTGCGCGTCTTGGCCGCCTCGGCGATCGATTCCCAGACCTTGATCAGGTAATCGAGGTCCCATTGCAGTTCTTCGGCGTCGCGGCCGAGCCCGGCGGTGCGGACGATCATGCCCATTTCATCGGGCAGCTTCAGATCATCCATGGCGTCCTTGAGGTTCTGCCGGTCCTCGCCTTCGATCCGGCGCGATACGCCGCCGGCCTTGGGGTTGTTCGGCATCAGCACCAGGTAACGGCCGGCCAGGCTGATGAAGGTGGTCAGCGCCGCGCCCTTGTTGCCGCGTTCTTCCTTCTCGACCTGGACGATCAGTTCCTGGCCTTCCTTGACCAGTTCGCGGATGCCGGCCTTGTGCGGATCGACGCCGCTCGCGAAATATTCGCGGCCGATCTCCTTGAGCGGCAGGAAGCCGTGGCGGTCGGCGCCGTATTCGACGAAGCAGGCTTCCAGGCTGGGTTCGACCCGGGTGATGCGGCCCTTGTAGATATTGGCCTTTTTCTGTTCACGCGAGGCGGTTTCGATATCCAGGTCAAACAGGTTCTGGCCATCCACGATGGCCACACGCAACTCTTCACGCTGAGTCGCGTTGATCAACATACGTTTCATTGTGGTTTCCTGGCGCTCCCTCGGCCGTCTGCTTCAGCGGTCATTCCAGCCAGCGGCGCTTGGGGCGGTCTGCCACGCAAAGCTGCCAAACGGGTTGAACGATGCGGCGGGACGGGATTCGGGAACGCTTGCTGCATTGCGGATTGGTAACAACCGGCCCAATCCATGCCGGTCGGCGTGCGTCTCGCCGAAGCGTCATCCGTTTAGAGACGCCACAATTGCCCGCCGAAGAAGCTAGGATGCGCGGCACCTGCGGTCCGGAAACCGGTCGCAGTGCTCGAAGCCATCTGCCGCAGCGGGCGCGAAAAGCCAAAAGAAGTAGCGTTCAAATGTTTGATCGCACTGGCTTTCGACGCAAATCGCCGGAGCAGTGTAGCAATCCCTGACCAGAACCCGCAAACGTGACCGAAAAACCCGTCCCCGCGCCCGCTACCGGCGTACGCCTATTGCGCATCGAACCGGAACGCGCCGGCCAGCGCATCGACAACTTTCTTTTCGGGGTGCTGAAGGGGGTGCCGAAGTCGCATGTCTATCGTCTGCTGCGCTCGGGACAGGTGCGGGTCAACGGCAAACGCGCCAAACCGGACACCCGGCTGGCCGCAGACGACCTGCTCCGGCTGCCACCGGTGCGGATGGCCGCAGCCGGCGAAGTCGAGCAGGCGCCGCAGCGGCAGCTCGACCAGATCGCGCACTGGGTGGTGTTCGAGGATCGCGATTTTCTGGTGATCAACAAACCGAGCGGGGTCGCCAGCCACGGTGGCAGCGGCATCCGCTTCGGCGCGATCGAACTGCTCCGGCAGTGGCGCCCGGAGCAGTCGCTGGAGCTGGTGCACCGGCTGGATCGTGAGACCAGCGGCGTGCTGGTGCTGGCCAAACGCCGTCCGGCCCTGCTCGCCGTGCAGGAACAAATCCGCCTCGGCCGCACCGACAAACGCTATCTGGCCCTGCTCGGTGGTGAGGTCCTGCGTGCCAGCACCGATGTCAACGTACCGCTGGCCAAGAACCTGCTGCAAGGCGGCGAACGCATGGTCCGGGTGGCCGCCGATGGCAAGGCCTCACGCAGCGTGTTCCGGGTACTCCAGCGTTTCACCGATGCGACCCTGTGCGAAGTCGAACTGGATACCGGGCGCACCCACCAGATTCGCGTACACGCCGCGCATATCGGTCATCCCTTGCTCGGCGACGACAAATACGGCGATCCCGAAGCCAACAAGCGCGCACGCCAGTATGGGTTGAAGCGCCTGTTCCTGCACGCCACCCGCTTTGCCTTCGAGTTACCGACGGCGGCCGAGCCCTATGTGTTCCACGCGCCGCTGGCCGCGGATCTGGCCGCGGCGCTGGAGCTGTGGCGCTGATCGGGCGCTGCCTCTGCGTACCAATTCACCCCGGGAACGGAGGCGCTGCGGCATTTGATCCGGACCAGCCGGTGCGACGGAGAGGTTCCCGGCTTGCGCGGCTGCCGCCACCGCCGCAAGATGGCGGGATCGGCGCCCGCTGGCGCCCCTTCAGGAGGAAGCCCAATGGAGCAGGAGCGGCTGGCTGCGGGAGATCGCTTTCCCAATGTGATGGTGGCCGACAGCGCCGGCCAGCGCAGCCTGTACAACCGCCATCAAGGTGGCCTGGTGCTGATCGCCTGGGGCGTGCCGATGGCCGGGGTCCGCCTCGCCG
>JBGSKT010000514.1:0-1562 GCA_041741075.1 Lysobacterales bacterium | reverse complement strand
CCGCGAAGGCCGCCACCGGCATGTTCGCGCGTTGCTTTTCGAGCGCCGCCAGCGCGGCCCGCAATTCGTCGGCGCGTTCGCTTGGCCGGGCCGGGTCCTCGGCCAGTTCGATCTGAAAGGCCTTGCCGCCGGCGTCGCTGGCGATCGGGGTGAGCACGCCGAGCGCGAAGAAGGCGATCACGCTCAGAAAAAAATACAGACGCAACGGGGTGACGTAGCGCACCCGGCGCCCTTCGAAATATTCGCAGGTGAGGAAGCCCGGCTTGAAGTACAGCGGCCCCAGCGTGCGCGGGATGCGCGAATCCAGATCGAACACGGTATCCAGAAAATCCGCGGCGATGCCGGAAATCTTGCGGATCCAGCCCTTCTTCGGTTGCCCGCAGACGTAGCAGTACGGACCGAGCAGCGCGGTGCCACAGTTGCCACAGCGGCTGGCGGCGGACATGGCTGCGGTCGTGGTCAATGCGGTGGTGGCGCTGGCGGGTGGGTCGTTCATTGCGGCAAAGAATATCGGAGTCTTCGGGCCGGTAGCCATAGCGGGGGGCGATAGTCGGGAGTGGGGAGTGGGGAGTGGGGCCGCCGATCTCGGTCTCCGGGGGCCGGGATCGGCAGTCAGACGCTACGATAGCGTTTTGATTCAGGCGGCCACCATGGCATGGGTAATCAGCGCCGAGCTGCGCGAGGAGTTTCCTGCGGTGCTTCGCTTGGCGCTGCCGGTGGTGCTCGGGCAGTTGTTCATTATGGGCGTCAATGTCGCCGACACCATGCTGGCCGGGCAGTATTCGGCGCATGCGTTGGGCGTGGTGGCGGTCGCTGGCGCGCTGTGGTCGCTGGTGCTGATGATCGTGCTCGGGTTTCTGTACGCGGTGCCGCCCTTGGTCGCCGCCCACGATGGTGCCGGCCGTCGCGAGCGCATCGCCTCGGTGGTCAGCCAGGCGCTGTGGTTGGGACTTGCGATCAGCGCGATCCTGTTCGTCGCGGTGCGCTTCGTCGAGCACTTGCTGATCGCGCTGCGGGTCGATGCGGGCCTGATCCCGGACGCCGCGCGCTTCCTGCGCACGGTGTCGTATGCGACCCCGGCACTGGCCCTGTTCCTGGTCCTGCGTTATCTGAGCGAGGGCATCGGCTACACCCGGGCCACGCTGTATTTCTCGGCCTTGGGCGTGGCCCTGTTCGTGCCGATCGGCTGGCTGCTGGTGTTCGGGCATTGGGGCCTGCCGGCGCTGGGCGCACAGGGTTGTGCAATCGCGCTCACCGCCAGCCTGTGGATACAGGCACTGGCCTTCGTGGCCTTCGTGGCGCGCCATCCGGTCTATCACGATCTGCAGCTCGGGCCGCGCTTCGAAGCGCCGCGCTGGTCCGAGATGAAACATCTGCTGGAGCTGGCCCTTCCGATCGCGATGATGGTGGTGATGGAGGGTTCGATGTTCGTGCTGGCGGCGCTGCTGGTGGCGAGTCTGGGCACCACCGCGGTCGCCAGCCACCAGATCGCGGTCAGCGTCGGCAGTGTCGCGTTCATGGTGCCGCTCGGCATCGGCGCCGCGACCACGGTCCGGGTCGGC
>JBGSKT010000513.1:0-2308 GCA_041741075.1 Lysobacterales bacterium | reverse complement strand
GGCGGCGGCGCGGGCGGTGGCGACCACGCGGTCGAGTCGGGCGGTACTGGGATCGGCGGTATCCTTGGCCATGGCGGGGGCTGTACTCGGCGGTGTCGGGCTGACGTTTCAGCGCGGACTCTAGCGCAAAGCAACCTCGATCTGCGTCCGCAACCCGGATAATTCCCTCATGCACGAGCGGCTGGACGTTTTGATCGTGGGCGGCGGTGCCGCCGGACTGATGTGCGCGCTGACCGCGGGCCGGCGTGGCCGCCGCGTAATGGTGATCGAGCACGCCAACCGGGTCGGCAAGAAGATTCTGATGTCGGGCGGTGGCCGCTGCAATTTCACCAATACCGGCACCGGCCCGGGCAATTTCATTTCGGCCAACCCGCACTTCTGCAAGTCGGCGCTGGCGCGCTTCACCCCGCAGCACTTCATCGCCATGGTCGAGAGCCACGGCATCGGCTACCACGAGAAGGAACTCGGACAACTGTTCTGCGACGAGTCCAGCAAACAGATCGTCGACCTGCTGCTCAAGGAATGCGCCCAAGCCGGGGTGCGGATCGTCACCGGCTGCCGCATCGAGCAGGTGCGACGCGGCGCCAACGACGGTTTCGAATTGCTGATCAGCGCCGGAACACTGGCCGCGCCGGCGCTGGTGATTGCCAGCGGCGGTCTGTCGATTCCGCGCATGGGCGCGAGCGGATTCGGCTACCAACTGGCGCGTCAGTTCGGGCATGGCCTGCGCGCCACCCGCGCCGGTCTGGTGCCGTTGACCCTGAGCGGCACGCACCAGGAGCGCTTCGCCGATCTGAGCGGCGTGTCCTTGCCGGTGACCGCACGCTGCAACGGCCAGCAATTCAGCCACGACCTGCTGATCACCCATCGCGGCGTCAGCGGCCCGGCGATCCTGCAGATCTCGTCGTACTGGCAGGCGGGCGACGACCTGCGTCTGGACCTGCTGCCGGGAGCGGATGCCTACGCGGAATTGCTGCGCTTGCGTGCCGAACGACCAGCCGCCGAGCTCAAGACCGTGCTCGGCGAATGGCTGCCACGGCGGCTGGCCCAGCGCCTGACCGAAGTCTGCTTCCGCAACCGTCCGATGCGCCAGTACCCGCCGACGGAACTGCGCCGGATCGCCGACGAGTTGCAGGATTTCCCGCTGATCGCGAGCGGCAGCGAGGGCTACCGCAGCGCCGAAGTCACCCTCGGCGGCGTCGACACCGACCAGCTCTCATCGACCAGCATGCAATCGCGGCTGGTGCCCGGCCTGTATTTCATCGGCGAGGTGGTCGATGTCAGCGGCTGGCTCGGCGGCTACAACTTCCAGTGGGCCTGGGCCTCGGGGCATGCGGCCGGTGCTGCGCTGTGAGCGCAGCACGGCGAGCCGTGACCTTCAGAGCACCTGGCCGACGACCGGGGTCTTGAGCCGGGTGACCGCAGCGAGGTTGATCGGGCGGTCGGACGAGGCGCTGCCGGTACCGTCCGGCGCTGTGAAGTGGCACCAACCGGGCCGATGGTCGTCAAGCGTGAAGCACACCGGCACGATCATCGCGCCAGCGACGCCATGTCCGGCAACCCGCTCCGGCGTGACCTTCCAGCGCCGTACGGCGTCGATAGCCACGCGAGCCAGGGTTGGATGCACATTTGGCGCGTATTCCGCCAAGGCCGCTTCGGTAACTTTCCCGTTGCCGTCGTACTCCAGTTTGACCACGGCCATGCCTTGCTCCTTTCGGCGCACCATGTTACTGGGGTATTTCGGAAAGGTGCTCCGGTCAATTTCGATATGGCCGCCCGCATCGACGTCGACGATGCTCATGTTGACGCGCTTGTCCGCGGACAACTGGAACTTGACCCGGACGCTGAGCCAGGATTCGGTCGGCCTCGGCTCACCGTTGATCGTTCCGGGTTCAAACTGCCAGGCGCTGATGGCTTTGGTCAACACCGCCACAATCCCCGGTGTCATATCAAAGTTTGGCACCAGATCGACCACCCGGCCCTCGGCATCCAGCGAAAGCTGCCAGCGCGTGGTGTAGGTCCGTTCGCTCTGGCGCGAGTCCTTGGCCGTAGCGGCAACCGCCAGACCCAACAGCAGCAGTCCCGCAATCCTTCCAAAAAAACCGATCCTCATCGCGCCTCACTCCGTTCATGGTGGTTGGGTGACAAATTGTATATCAACCCAGACTGCGGATACTGGCCAAGGGCGCCACCCTCAGCACCCGCCGGCTGGCCAGCAGGCCGGTGGCGGCGATGACCAGCAGGCCGCTGCCGGCGCCGATCAGGGCGACCGGCCAATTCATCGCCCAGGGCAGGTCGAATACGCGCC
>JBGSKT010000512.1:0-3072 GCA_041741075.1 Lysobacterales bacterium | reverse complement strand
CAGCCGGCATCCGCCCGGCGCGGGCCGCAGCGCTGCCACCGGTCTGGCTGCCCGCCTTGCTCGAACCAACCCAACTGCTTGCTCGGACCAACGAGCTTCATTGAAGGCTCGAATCCGACAGGAGGGTTGGGTTCTGTGCGCCGAGCCGACGCGTTGGGGCCGAATTCGCCCGCTCGTCCGTATGACGCCACTGCAGTCCGGGAACTTTCCTAGGGAAATCCAGATACTTTGCAACGTTTGGAATTTGAGCTTCCGGTACTTTCCGAAGTCCTTGAGGAGAACGGCGATGCGCGGATCCAGGGCGTTGTGGCCGGTGATGCTGGCTTTGAGCCAGGCATCGCCGGCGGTGGAGCTTTGCGGCGTCGATCCGGCCGCCGGCTCCTTCGCCAGCGGCTTTGAAGCGGGCGAACTGCCTTCGATCCCAGAAGCAGTGCTGCCCTCCGCGGCGACGGCCCTTGGTGTGCTGGTCGATGGCCCGCCGGGCGGCAGCACGATCGACGCGGCGAGTGTGCAGGTCTTAGGCTCGTTCACTGGCCCGCCGAACAGCAGCGTGACGGTCAACGGTGTGCCCGCCTACAAGGTCGGTACGCGCTGGCTGGCCGTGGCGGATTTGCTCGCTGGTACCAATGTGCTGACCGTCAAGGTGAAAAGCATGGTCGGCGGCGAAGTCAGTGTGAGCCACACCTTGATCCGGGGCGCGGAGCCGTTTCCGCCCGATCCGGTCCGCCTGGATGTGACCTCGAGAATTGCCCCATTTGCCACCAACGGCCGTTACAACTTGCCAACCACCCTCAGCGGCAGTATCGATTTTGATGGCGATGGCCAGGACGATGCCAGCGCGGTCGGCGCGTCAGCGGTAATCCCGTTCTTTTATACCCAGCCCGGCCTGTTCAAAGCCCGCTTTACCCTGCTGCCGGGCGGCACCTTCCAGCGTTATCTGTTGGTCGAGCATCCGTCCGAGCTTCGTCAGACGTTCTGCTATGTGTTCGGCCATATGCGCGAGCGGCTGATCGCGAACGATATTCCGGGCGCATTGCAGGCGCTGGTGCCGGAGCTACAGCCCAGGTTCCAGAACCTGTGGAGCGGGCTCGGCAGTAGCCTGTCCAGCACCGCGCAGGGCCTGGGTCAGATCATCGACGGACGCTACTCCAGAAACACGGTGGAATTGCTGCTGGCCCGACCCAATCCCGACAGCCCCGGTACCGCGCACGTTTTCTCGGTGCAGATGGCGCGCGGCAGTGACGGCATCTGGCGCATCGTCGCGATGTGATGACCGAGGAACCCTGATGATCCAGCAAGACGAGCCGCCGATAACTGGCCGTCCCAACGGCCCCGCTGGGATTCGTGGCCGGGTTTGGCGCTGGTGTCGTCGCCATCCCTGGGTCGCGGTGCCGGGGTTGCTGATCGGCACCCTGATTGCATCGCAGGTCGCCTACGAGACCTGGCTGTTGCATGGTTGGCGCCCGGATATTGTCGCCCGTGGGCAGATCGTGGACTACGACACCCGCCGGCCGGTGGCCGGGGTCTGGGTGTTGATCGATATCGAAGCCTTCGCGCGGACCTTCGACAGTCAGGGACGCCTGATCTGGTACATACCCGAAGGCGGCGGCAATGGCATGACTTCCCCGCTCAGCAGCGTGGTGCAGACCGATCAGGACGGCCGGTTCTACTACCGCGTCAGTGCCTACGACGCTTTCCAGTCGGCAGGCTATACCAAGTATTTGCTTGAGTACGGCGCCTATAAAGACGGCTATGAAACGGTCAACCCCGACACCGGCAAGTCCAGCAAGGGCGGCCAGAATTACCTCACCCTCGAGAAGCCCAAGCCCGATCAACCCTGGGCCTTTGTACGCCGAGTTGCGGACACGGCCGAGGGGCGTCGGACCAGTCGCGATGATTTTCCGCAGGGGGTGGAGTCGTATGCGTCAGCATCGACTTGGCCACAGTGGAGCCGGTTTTACCACCGTGTGGTCAGCGACGAACTCGACCACTGGTGCCGAGCGCAGACGCCAGCGCAGGAGGATCGTTTGTACGCTTCCTTCGATACAGCAAAATCCTTGATCCGACAACATGCCATCTTGCGTCTGCTCGGCCGCTTGGGCGAGGATCGCTCGCTGTGGGATTCAGCGCATGACCGTTTAGGTGACATCTTTCGTGATTATGAGAAAGACTTTCGGCTTGCCGCTATGGATTTCGCTTGGTCGGCGGTGACTGAGATGTCGGTCACTGGTCAGCGCCCGCAGGGTCCAGATTTCACTTTGGCGGAGAAGGTGGCGCTGTGCAAAGTCATGCGCAATCAAATCGACCGCCTGTCCCAACTCTAACCCAACATTGGAAACAACGCTCATGAAGCGTAATGTGTTTGCGTTCACTCTACCGCTGCTCACTTTTGGATTCTGGGGACCTGTTGCAGCCTACGAAACCGATACCCACGCGCTGATGACGTCTCACAACTTCGATCGCTCGGTACTGGCCCAGCCCGACACCTTGCAGCGGCTCGGTTTGGACCGCTTCGAACCGCAGCAGCCGTTTCACTTCCCGGACGCCGTTCCCTATACGCCGGCACGCGATGCCTACTTCGACTACCAACCGACGCTTTGGCAACAGCAACTGATCGGCGAGACCTTCAGGCGGAAAATCGACGCCTATGAACTAGCGCAATTCCCTCTGGGGTTTCGCGGAAACGGCAATTTGGCGCAGCAACTTCAACTGAAAGCCTGGCTGATGCGGGGTGCGGTGCGTGAGGATGATTTGCTGAATAGCGACTATGAGGAAAAACTAGCAGAACGCCCAGACATCGATCCGCACGGAGAACTGACCCGGGTCTTCCACCACTTCTATGACCCGATCTTCGATCGAGAGTTGACCGTGCCGGTGTCTTGCAGCCTGCTGCCCGGTGGCATTTCTGGCGGTTGCGTAAAGTCCACCGATTGGGCGATGGGGGTGGTCGATGCGGCGGGGGCGGCACCCTCGGGGCCGGACCCGGCGCGACGCAATCATTTCAGCTATGCCGATGCTCTTGAAGCCGAGTGGTGCGCGCTGACCCACCGCGGCAGCAACCCCGCGGGCGCG
>JBGSKT010000511.1:0-4441 GCA_041741075.1 Lysobacterales bacterium | reverse complement strand
TTGCACCGCCCGCGGCCAGACCGTCCACCCAGTCGCGTTCGGCGAGCAGCAGGCGCCGCTCGACCAGGCCATCGAGCACCCGGCGGATGCCTTCGGCGGGCACCTTGGGCAGGTCGCGTTGCAGGTTCGCGACATGCTCGGCCAGTGGCGCGAAGGCGCGGCATTGGTCCAGCGCCTGCAACACCTGTACGGTCATCACATGGCTCTCGCCATCGGCGGCGCGCAGCACGCATTCGCCACCGCCCAGGTGGGCCATCACCCCGGGCAGCGAGGCGTACAGCGGCGCGTTCGGGTCGATTGCCGGGCGCGGGCTCAGGTCCATCGAAAAGTTGAAGTCCATCGGTCGCTCATTCCTCAAAACAGGCGTCGCCACCAGGGCCGCGCGGCCGCCGTTGCGGACCGCTGCTGGGTGGATTCGTTCAGGGCGGCCCATTGCTCCCGGGTCGCAGCATGGGCACGGCGTTCGGCATCCAGCGCGGCCTCGCGTTCGGCGAGCAGGGTGCCGGCCTGCATGTTCCTGCGGATTTCCGATTCATAGTGGCGATACACGCTTTCTTCTGCGTCGCCGAACAGGTCGAGATCGACACTGGCCGGCAGCGCCGCCGACGCCTTGGCGCAGACCGCAATGAAATACAGCGGTGCGTAATCCGGCGCATCCAGCAACTGCTGCGACGCAGCCCGCAGCGTGTGTACGCTGGCCGACTGCGGCGGCCGATCCAGCGACCAGATCAGCGACTGGAACAGCAGCTTCTGACCGTACAGGCGCAACGCCGGGAAGGCTGGTGCCAGCAGCGCCAGCAACTCATCGCGATAGAGTTCATGCACATGAAATTGGTTGTGGTAATCACGCGCGTCGCTGTAGCTCTGCTTGTCCGGCGAAGACAGGATCAGCAGGCCATCTTGTTTCAGCACGCGGGCAAATTCGGCGATCAGCTCGACCTGCGGGCGCAGGTGTTCGATGGTTTCGAACGAGGTGATCGCATCCAGGCTGGCATCGGCGAACGGCAGCCGGGTGGCGTCGGCGCACTCGAAGCGCAGATTGGCGATGTCGCCATAGCGCTGCCGCCATAGCGCTGCCGCGCGTGCGCAACGCTGGCCGGATCGATATCGACCCCGACCACCGTGGTCGCCGCTGCGGCCAGCAGGGCCGCGCCGTAGCCTTCGCCGCAGGCCACATCGGCCACCCGGCGGCCCTTGACCAGGGCGCGCGCGAAGGCATAGCGGTGGTAGTGCTCGTACCAAATCTCGCGCAAGCACTCCGGGGTAAAGCGTTCGCCGGTGAAGGGCAGTTCGGACAAAATGACCTCGGATTCAGAAGACAGAAGACAGAGGATAGGGGACTGAAGACGGAGGACAGCAGGGCAAGAGCAACGGCGGTCGCTCCGGCGCTTCTGTCATCTGTCGTCTGTCATCTGTCCTCTGGAGCCGATCAGCCGGTGCCCATGATCCGGGCGCGAATCGGCGCCAATGGATCGCGTTCGATGAAATCGGCAACCAGCGCATTGTAACCGGGGTAACGCGCCAGCAAGCGTTGCAGGGCGAGCCCGTTCGGGGCTTCGCCGATCGGCGCGAACGAAGCGCCGCCCCGATGCAGCACATAGGCATCATCGCAAAGCACATGGCGGAAACCGTGGCCGCTGGCGCGCATGCAGAAATCGTTTTCCTCGCCATAGCCGCGGCCAAAGGTGGCGGCGTCGAAATCCCCGACCTGATCCAGCGCGCGCCGGGTGACCAGCATGCAGAAACCGACCGCGGTCGGCAGTTCCGGGTAGCTGGGCGCCCGCGTGGCCACCCGCGCCGCCATCGCTTCCGGGTCGTCCGGCACCGGATTGGCCTGGCAGAACCGCGGAATCGAGCAGATCTCGGCGTTGTTGGAAAACGGCGTGACCGTGGCGACCCTGGGGTCGCTGGCGGCGGCGCGGGCGAGGCGCGCGAGCCAGCCCTGGGTCACCACCGTATCGGAGTTGAGCAACACCACGTCCTGCGTGGAACTGGCCATGCCGCGATTGACCGTGGCGACGAAGCCCAGGTTCTGCGGGTTGCGTTCGACCCGCACCGTACACGGCGCCCGGTCGGCGAACGCTTGCAGCAGCGAGGCCACGGCCGGATCGGTCGAGGCGTCGTCGATCAGCAGCACGCGGTCGTCGGCGCCCAAAGTACGCGTCAAGCTGGCCAGGCAGTCGGCCAGCACTGCGGCCGCATTGAAGACCGGCACGATTACTTCCGGGCGGGTCGGCCCGGTCATTCGCTGGCCCAGTGATGCGACAACTGCACCAGGCCCATCTCGCGGGTGTTGCCGCGCACCACGAAGCCGCGTTCCTTGGTATCGAACAGGCGCACACCCTCGGGATCAAGCGCGTGTGCCGAGAACACATAACTGCCCGGCAGCAAGGGCAGACGATCGAAGCCGAGCGTCCAGTGAAAACGCCCGTCGCCTAGCGCCCGCGGCACCGCCCGATCGAGCTCGGACGAACTGCCATAAATCGGGGTGCCGTCGGCGCGCTTGATGCCGAATGCGAACACCGGCTGGCGACCATCGCGGGCGCTGAGTTCGACCGCCACATCGAGCCCGGCGGCCATGGCCAGGGTCAGGCTGGCGGTGCCGGCGTCGCCATTCAAGGCCATCGCGCTCACCGCGTATTCGCCTTTCGCGGTGACCGTGCGGCTGGACTCGACATCACGCGCGGTCTTGCGTTCGTGCCAAGCCAGATAATCCTGGCTGACCTCGAACACGTCGCCGATTCTGGCGATGCCACCTTCGTGCAGCCAGCACGCGTGCCGGCACAGTTTCTGGATATGGAACATGCTGTGACTGACCAGCAGCAGAGTGCCGCCACCGGCCAGGAACTGCTCGATCCAGGCCACGCATTTTTTCTGGAAACTCTCGTCGCCGACCGCCAGCACCTCGTCGGTGATCAGCAAGTCCGGGTTGGTCGAGGTGACCACGGCAAAACCCAGCCTTACGATCATCCCCGAGGAATAGTGTTTGACCGGCTCATCCAGGTAGTGGCCGATATCGGCAAACTCGATGATCCCGGGCAGCTTGGCCTCGATCTCGGCCGCGCTCATGCCGAGCAAGGTGGCATTGAGCCGGATGTTGTCGCGGCCGGAATACTCGGGGTGAAAGCCGGCACCGAGTTCGAGCAGCGGCGCGATCCGGGCATTGACCGCGACCCGGCCGCTGGACGCGGTCAGCACCCCGGTGATCACCTTGAGCAGGGTCGACTTGCCGGCGCCGTTGACCCCGATCAGGCCGAGCGACTCGCCACGGCGAATCTCCAGATCGATGCCCTTCAGCACCTCGCTCTGTCGCTCCGGCTTCCGTCCGCGCAACAGATCCCAAAGCGCGCGTAAACGGTCGCCGCTGCGGAAGTTCTGCGGGAACGACTTGCCCACGCCGCGCAGCCTGACCAGCACGTCCTCGCTCACAGATAATCCTCGAAATGCTCGGCCGCGCGCGAAAACACGAACAGGCCGCTGGCCAGCGCGACCAAGCTGACCAGGGCCGCCGGCCACCAGGCCGAAATGGCCGGCAGCGGCAGGCCGAGCAAGGCGGCGCGGATCGCGTCGATATAGACCATCATCGGATTGTGCGCCAGCACCGCGGTCAGGCGCGGGCTCAGGCTGGCAGTCGAGAAAAAGATCGGCGTGACCAGCATCCAGAAGGTCAGCAACTGCGGCAGCAAGGCCGACACATCGCGCACGAACACATTCAGCGTGGCCAGCCAGAATGCCAGACCGGTGGCCAGCACCAGCACGGCGAGCAGACTGAGACCGACCAGCGGCAGACCGGCCCAGTCGATGGCGGTACCGGCCACGGCCAGCGCCAGCAACACCGCCAGAAAACCGAGCAGATGAATGGCGAAGCTGCCGAATACCGGCACCAGTACCAGCACATGCCGTGGCAGGGCGATCTTGCCGAGCAGCGGGGCATTGCCGTTGATTGCGTTGGTGCCGCGCTGCACCGCGTCGGCAAAGGCGTACCAGGGCCACAGCCCGAGCGCGAGATAGGGCACGAAACTGCCACTGCCGCCGGCCGCCGGCACGCGGACCTGCAGCAAGGTCTGGAACACGAAGGCAAAGATCAAAAGCGTCAGTCCCGGCCCCAGAAAAGCCCACAGGATGCCGCTCAGCGTACCCAGATAGCGCTCACGCAAATCCCGCCGCATCAAGGCCCAGAGCAGGGCCAGATCGGCGCGGCGTGAAGCGGATCGGGCGATCGCAGTATTCAAGCGGAGGTTCAGGCCAGGCGGGAACGGGCGTGCCGTAGCGGCAGCGCCGCCAAGTGTAGCCGCCCGCCTGCCGGATCGGGGGACGGCGCCCACCGCAGAAGTAGGGTGGATAAGCGCAGCGGTTTTCAACGGCGTAGCCGGTCATCCACCACCCACTGCGGTGCCGGTGCCAACCGTTGTGGGAGCGACGGCACGTCGCGACTGCCCCT
>JBGSKT010000510.1:0-1530 GCA_041741075.1 Lysobacterales bacterium | reverse complement strand
GGTCCACGCCGAGCCTGGCGCAGGCGGCCAGCACCGGCGCCGGATGCGGCTTGCGCTCGGGCAGGGAATCGCCGCACAACACCGCGCCGAAAAGTCGATCCAGCCCAAGCTGCGCCAACAACGGCGTGGTCAGCCACTCGACTTTGTTGGTGATGATACCGAGCCCGAGGCCGGCCGTTTGCAGGGTATCGAGGATCTCGGCAAAGCCCTCGAACAACCGGCTCTGGACCGCGATGTGCTGCCGGTAATCGTCCAGAAACAGCGGCAACAGCGCCTCGCGTGCATTCGCGTCGAGGTGGCCGAAGGCCGCCGCCAGCATTGCCCGGCCGCCCTTGGAGACATGCGGCCGGAATGCTTCCGGCGTTACCGGGCCCAGACCGTGGTGGGCGCGCAGGCGGTTGGCCGCGTTGATCAGGTCCGGCGCCGAATCGAGCAGGGTGCCATCGAGATCGAACAGCACCGCACGCACCGCTGGACTCACGCCGGTTTCTCCGCGAGGGCCAGATAATTCACCGAGACATCGCGGCTGCGACTGGCACGACGACTGAACGGGTTGTATTGCAATCCCTCCAGACCGCGCAGGCTGAGGCCCTGGTCGCGCAGGCCGCGGGCGATTTCGCTGGGGCAGAGGAACATCGCATAGCGATGGGTGCCGGTCGGCAACAGTCGCAACAGGTGCTCGGCGGCGACAATCGCCAGCGCGAAGCTCTTCGGATTGCGATTGATGGTCGACAGGAACAGTCTGCCGCCGGGTTTGAGCAGACGCGCGCAGTCGGCCAGGATCGCCGCCGGCTCGGGCACATGTTCGAGCATTTCCATGCAGGTGATCACGTCGAAGCTGCCCGGCTGTTCCTCGGCCAGGGCGGCGGATGCACAGTGCCGGTAGTCGATGTCGAGCGCGGATTCGAGCGCGTGCAGCCGGGCTACTTCGATCTGCTCCAGCGACAGGTCGATCGCCGTGACCCTGGCACCGGCGCCGGCCAGCGCCTCAGACAGGATGCCGCCGCCACAACCCAGATCGAGCACCCGCGCGCCGGCCAGCTCGGCGTATTCGGCGACGAAGGCCATGCGCACCGGATTCAGATCATGCAGCGCCCGCGACGGACCCTCGCGGTCCCACCAGGAATGCGCCTGCTGGTCGAACTTGCTGATTTCGCCGGCATCGAAGCTCATGCGGACTCCTGAATAGGGTCGTGAACGGCGCTCACCGGCCACTCCCGGCACCGATCCGCACGCCCCACTCCCGCGCCCGCGCGGCCAACTCGGCGGTGTCGATGTCGACCAGCACGCCAGCTGCGAGTTTGCGTGCGCCGGCCACCCAGACATCGTCGATGTCACGACGATTGCTGGAATAGATCACCTGCGATATGGCATTGAAAATCGGCAGTGTGTCGAAGCGGTCCAGACGCAGCGTGACCAGGTCGGCGGCCTTGCCGACCTCGATCGAGCCGATCTCCGAATCCAATCCGAGCGCGCGCGCTGGCGGGTGCTGAGATCGAGCTGCGAGAGGCTCGTCGCGAGCGTCGAAGC
>JBGSKT010000509.1:0-6734 GCA_041741075.1 Lysobacterales bacterium | reverse complement strand
GGTGGCGGGCTTCCACCGCAACACGCTGCTCGCGCTGGCCGAACTGATCGGCGCCGCCGGCCTGTCGCATCCGGAAGAGCTCGGGCCGGAACACATCGTGCGGCGGGTGTCTTCCACCGAGGTGCGTTCGCTCGCCAATCTGCACTTCTGGGTGCAGCCCGGCGAACTGTTGACCGGGGTGCCGGCGCACCCGGTGTTTCAGGTGTTCTGGGCGGTGGCCAGCGCCGAGAGTTTCGCCGCGCCGGTCAACCTGCTCACCCGTCGCGGCAGCAAGCTGCAATAGCACCGCCCTGCCTGAACTCCGTCGTCCCGGTCCTGCGACAAGCGCAGGACCGGCCGCGCTTCGCGCAAGCCGAAACCCAGTCCAGACGACGGATAACGGGCGTCGTCCCGGCGCAAGCCGGGACCCAGTCGCAACGCTGGCGGCAGCGCCAACCACTGGGCCCCGGCTTGCGCCGGGGCGACGGAGTTTTCCCGTTTCCCGTTTCCCGTTTCCTGTCTTCTGTTTTCCGCCTTCTGTTTTCGGCTTTCCGTCTTCTGTCCTCCGTCCTCTGTCCTCCGGTCAGCTACACTGCCCGGATTCGTCGACTCCGTTCGACCCTGCCGGCTCCAGCCGAACCCGTCGATGTCGAGCGACCCGTCTTCCACGCCGCCGGATGCCTCCGGTCCGACCGCGCCCGCCGACAGCAAGATGGCCGACGCGGTATCGGAAGCGCGTGAACTCGAACCGCTGTTGGTCGCGGCCCGCCAGAGCCGCCCTTGGCGCCATGTTCGCCGATTCTGGCCGCTGGCCCTGATCGTGCTTGCGGCCAGCGTTTTTGTCGCCAGCGGTGCCTGGAAAACCCTGCATATCAGCGAACTGGCCAGCAATTTCGTGGCGCTGTCGGCCTGGAGCGAGGCGCACCCGGTGCTGGCCCGCGCCACCCTGGTGCTGGCGCTGGCGACCATCGTGTCCATGGGTGTGCCCGGCGGCATCGTGCTGGTGATCGCCAGTGGCATGTTTCTGGGCACGATCGAGGGCGGGCTGCTGTCGGTGCTCGGCGATGGCATCGGCGCGACGGTGCTGTTTCTGGCCGCGCGCCGGGCCATGCAGGACGACGGTGGCAGCCAGCGCTCGGCCCTGGTCGCGCGCCTGCGCGACGGCTTCGCCGAGCACCCACTCAGTTACGCACTGTTCCTGCGCCTGGTGCCGGTGTTTCCGTTCGGAGCGGTCAGCGTGGCACTGGCCTGGCTGGGCTGCCGCTACCGGCTGTTCGTCACCACCTCGATGCTCGGCGTTTTGCCGTCTTCGATCGTCTATGCCGCGCTCGGCGCCGGGCTCGGCGATACCCTGGCACAAAACGAGCAGGTCAACCTGTCCCTGCTCAGCCAGCCCAAGTTTCTGCTGCCGCTGCTGGCACTGGCGCTGCTGTCGATGGTTCCGGTGCTGCTCAAGCTGCGGCGCGCACCCAGGGTGCCCAGGTAGCCGGTCGGGCGCTGTGCCCCGCCGCCATCCGGCGACATGGCGCGTGGTGCCCAGGCAGGGGGTTACGGCGGTGAAACGGCGCTGATAATATGGGCGTTCCAGGAAACGCCACGGCTGCCCTTGCCTCCGATCGAAGCGGCGTACTCCCAATCCATTCCGTCATTCCTGCGCCACTGGCGCAGCCAGGAGCCCGCCATGAACCCGATCAGCAAACTCGAAACACTGCGAAAGTGCGGTGGTGATATCCGCACCCGCGGCCTTTCCGACGCCGAAATCCTGCGCTTTGCGCAGCCCGGGTCCGATCTGCTGGCCGCGATCGACGCGGCGGTCGCGCAGTTTGCCGCGGTCGCGGCGGAATTTCCCGACCTGGTCGCCATGGACGAAGCCGAACAGATCCGCCTGACCCAGGACGGCTTCGTCAATTTCTATCCCGACGACGCGGTCAATCCCTATGTCGCCCTGGCTGCGCGCGGACCCTGGCTGGTCACCCTGAAGGGGGCCGTGCTGCACGATTCCGGCGGCTACGGCATGCTGCCGTTCGGCCACACGCCGGAGCGCGTTCTGCAGGCGATGAGCGCACCGCAGGTGATGGCCAATGTGATGACGCCGAGCGTGTCGCATCTGCGCGTCGCACGCGCCCTGCGCGCGGAAATCGGCCATACCCGCGGGGCCTGTCCGTACACGCGGTTCCTGTGCCTCAACTCGGGCTCCGAGGCGGTCTCGCTTGCCTGCCGCATCGCCGATGTCAACGCCAAGCTGATGACCGATCCGGGTGCCCGTCACGCTGGCCGCACGATCAAGCGGGTCGCGGTCAAGGGCGCGTTTCACGGCCGCACCGATCGGCCGGCCTTGTATTCCGATTCCAGCCGCAAGGTCTACGCCCAGCACCTGGCCAGCTATCGGAATGAAGACAGCGTGCTCACCGTCGAGCCGTATTCGATCGAGCAACTGCGCAAGCTGTTTGCCGACGCCGACAACAAGGGCTGGTTCATCGAAGCGGTATTCCTGGAACCGGTGATGGGCGAAGGCGATCCCGGCCGCGCCCTGCCGCCGGCGTTCTATGCCGCTGCTCGCGAGCTGACCCGCGCCCACGGCGCACTGCTGCTGGTCGATTCGATCCAGGCCGGACTGCGCGCCCACGGCGTGCTGTCGGTGGTCGATTACCCGGGCTATGAGGGCCTCGATGCCCCCGACCTGGAGACCTACTCCAAGGCCCTGAATGCCGGCCAGTACCCGCTCTCGGTGCTCGCCGTCAGCGCCCGTGCCGAAGGCCTGTACCGCAAGGGCGTGTATGGCAACACCATGACCACCAACCCGCGCGCGATGGACGTGGCGGTGGCGGTGCTGGCCGAACTCAGCCCGGCGATCCGCGCCAATATCCGCGAGCGCGGTGCCGAATTCCTGACCAAGCTCAACGCGCTCAGGACCGAACTCGGCGGCGGCATGATCACCGGCGTGCAGGGCACCGGCCTGCTGTTTTCCTGCGAGCTCGGCAAGCAATACAAATGCTACGGCGCCGGCAGCACCGAGGAATACCTGCGCGAGCACGGTCTGGGCGTGATCCATGGCGGCGTCAACTCGCTGCGCTTCACCCCGCACTTCGCCATCACCAGCGCCGAGGTCGACCTGATCATCGCCGGCGTGCGCGAGGCCCTGCTGCAGGGCCCGCGTCTGGCCACCGGCGAGGTCCAGGTGGCGGCCTGAACAAGCCAGCGAGGCACGACGCTACTTGCTGTTCGCTGCCGGATCGCGGTTCAGCAGGTATTGCAGCAGGTTGTCCTGGAAGGTGATGTTGGTGCTGAGTTGCGAGTGGCGTTCGCACAGGAACATTTCGCTATCGACCGGGAAGAAACTGTAGCGGTGCCTGGGCACCGCCGGGTCCAGGCTTTCGCGCGCCAGCAACGAGGCCTTGGTGACCTTGCCATCGCCCGGTTCCAGCATCAGCTGGCCGTAGTCGATGCCCGGCAGCGGCCACTTGATATCGCGTGGCCTGAGCCGCACCACCCAGTCGTCCTGGTCTTCCTCGACCATGATTCGCGCCGGGGTCAGGGTGCAATCGCCGCCGAACACCCGGATATCCCATGGGGTCTTTTCGAGCGGCACGGTGAGCGACCAGACGAAGCGCCGCGCGCGTTCCAGTTGTCGCCCGAAATTGCTGACCAGAGCCTGGTAGTAAGCGTTGCCGTCCGCGGAGTCGGAAAACCTGGACAGCAGGTCCGCCTTCACCTCCGGGTCAAAGATCGACCAGCGGAACCGCCGCCACAGGGCCGGATCGAACAGATCCAGATCGAGCGGATGGCCGTCGGCGGTGATCACCCAGACGTTGAGCGGGTGCGGAAACAACTGGTAGACGCTGGGAAAAGTCGACAGCGCCGCGGTCGACAACCGCCCCATGCCGACCCGTTCGCCGGTCAGAAAAGCGTGCAGGGATTCGACCGAACCCAGATTGGGGGTACCGAGCAAGGCCACCCGGCGCACCCGGCCGGCGCCGGTGTAGTTGCGCTCGAGATCATTGCTGCCGAGTACATCCACACCGCCATAGCGGAGAAAGTAGCGGGTGATGAGCCCGCCCATGCTGTGCGCGATGATGTCCACCTGCAGCTCGGGATTGGCATGGTCGATGCGGATCTGTTCGATCAGTTCGCCCAACTTGCGGGCGCTGGTGACATTGTCCTCGCGCCAGTCGTAGGCAAATTCGTAATAGCTGCGCTGGCCCTTGGCGACCGGCGTGCCGGGCTTGGCCAGGGTATAACCGCCGGCATCGCGCAGCACCCGGGTGATCGAGGCATAGAAATCGCGCCCGGCGAGTTTGTCGGTGAGCGCGGTCGGATGCAGCTCGCGCAAGGGCGGATTGACCACCCCCGGCATCGGCAGGGCCAGACGGTCGAAATCCGAAAACAGCAACTTCCAGGTCGAGCCCACCCAGACTTCCTTGCCCCGATCGTCGGCCAGTCGGGAACCCATGATGCCGGGGATCAGGATCACCGGTGGCTGGTCGGTGGCGGACTGGCTGCCGGCGTACAGCCGGGTCAGGTCCGGCTTGCTGATCAGCGCGCAGCCGCCAAGCACCAGCATCAGCAGCATCAGCGCCGCCGGCACCAGGCGACCCAGGTTTCCGCTGCGATCGGTCCGCCTACAAGGTTTCGGTTTCGACGCGGACATGCTCAGTATCCTCCCCACGACCAGGAGCTTCGGTTAGGCCGCCGACACCCCGCCAGAACCGGTGGCCGCGGCTCAACCATTGCGTTCGCTGCGGCTGAACATCAGCGCCAGACCATCCAGCCAGGCCCGAATCCGACCGTGCGGTCCGGACGGCAGATGGTGGAACAAACGATGGCGCAATCGCGGAGGCGTAGTTGCGGTTGCCACCGCCGGCCGGCGCAAACCGGTCAACTCCGGACATTGCTGCGGTTCCGACAAATACCAGATCGGGACCGGTTGATCCCAACCATCAACCCGCTGGGTCAACGACAGCGCCGGCAGCGGATGCGCCGCCAGCGCCTGCATCACCGGTTCGGTCAGCAACAGGTACTCGTGCACCGGTACATCGTTCTTGGCCAGTCGGTGCAGCAAGATCACGTCGTCGCCAGCCAGTTCCTCGAACTGGCGGACCTGCTTGATCACCAGCGGGCCGCGGTGGCTGAGCACCTTGAGGCGCAACTGGCCGAGGTCGGTGCAGGCGCCACAGCCACAGTTCTTGCGCTCTTCGGTCAATCGCGAACGCATCCGGTCGAAAGCGTCGAACACGCGGGACAGCGAACCGATGGCGGCCTCGACCTTGTTGTCGTCGGCGTGTGGCGGCAATTCAGCGTAGACCAGGGCGGCGTCGCCTTCCAGTTTGTTGACCACCCAGGGCGCCTCGACCGCGTCGATGATGCCGCTCATCAGTTCGGTCACGATCATCTCGGCGTGCTGCAGGCTAAGCGCGCGGTGACGCACGAACCCGGTATAACCGGAGATGTCGGCCAGAGCGACCAAACCTTCGGTCAATCGCCCCTGCCTGGAAATTTCCGCTGGCATTGCTGCAAACTCCCGTTGGCGCGCCAGGAAGGCCCGCTGGCTGCGTGCCATCATAACCGCCTGGAGCATCGCCACCAGCCAGCCGGCACCAACACCCTTCGATTGCGGGCCCGATGTCCGGTTCTCGGTGACTGCCGCGTAATAGGTCTGATGCCCACACCGGGTGCCGCTTCGCAGCGGACACTCCGACCGACGCAATCCGTCATGGATGCCCGGGTTTGCCTGTCTGGTGCAGAGTCCGTCGCCGGGGGGCGGAATCCATCCTGCCCCAGGCAAATCCCTTCCCGTCGCCGACCCCGGTGGGCCATGGGCAATGCACCATCCATAGGAGCCAAGTGATGCCTCAATACACCTTCCACACCCCGGAAAGCGCGCCCGAAGCGGCTCGGCCGATCCTTGAAAAAGCCCGCCAGCAGTTGGGCTTCGTACCCAATCTGTATGCCGGTATGGCCAACGCGCCGGCGGTGCTTGAAGCCTATATGGCGCTGACCGGCTTTTTCGAGAAGACCAGTCTGAGCACCAATGAAAAGCAGGTGGTGTGGCTCGCAGTCAGCGTCGCCAATGGCTGCGAGTTCTGCGTCGCGGCGCATTCGATGATCGCCAAGAAAATGTTTGGCGTGCCGGCCGATACCGTCGAGTCCCTACGCGCCGGCACCGACCCGGCCAATGCCCGACTGGCCGCCCTGGCCGAATTCGCCCGCGCAGTGGTGAGCGAGCGCGGCTGGGTCGCCGAGCACCCGGCACTGACGGCATTTCTGGCCGCGGGCTACACTCCGCAACAAGCGTTGGAAGTTATCCTTGGGGTCACCCACAAGACGCTCAGCAATTATGCCAATCATCTGCTCCAGACTCCGATCAATCCCCAGTTCGAAAGCGAACGCTGGAGCAAATGAGGCGATCGCCGCGGCGTCGGCGCATCGACCCGGGCCAGTGCACGGCGCGCGCGCCGGCTTGCCATGTTGAACCGGATCGGCCGCTGGCTCGGCCGTGCCCTGGCCGGCTATCTGGCCGAACCGGTGCATGTCCACAGCGCCAATCCGGTCACCCCGCCGGAACGCTTGCTGGCCTGTCTGCGGCCGGGCGACGTGTTGCTGGTCGAAGGGCATAGCCCATGCCATTACACGCAACTCCCCGCGGCTTCGGGATCGCGCATGAATTTGACGCCGGCGGCGAAGTCGGTGACGCGCTGGATGCCGATCCAGAGGGTTTTGACGCCGGGCTCGCCGTCGCCTTTGCGCGCCAGGAAGCC
>JBGSKT010000508.1:0-3408 GCA_041741075.1 Lysobacterales bacterium | reverse complement strand
GGTCCAGCGCCGCGCGCAGGCGCTCACGGTCGCGTGCCAGCACCGAAGACAGTTGCTGCCGCAGTGCGCTCAGGCGTGGATCAGATGGGGAAGCGGGCGCGGGCATCGAATATTGGCGACCGTCGGCCGCGGGAAAGGGCGCGTAGCTTAACGGCTCTGGCCGCTGCTCCGAACCCGGGTCGCTGCTTGTCGATCCACCCGGGCGTGCCGTGTGTGCCGGCCCGCGCAGCCTCAGTGGTGCGCGCTGGCGGCATGCGCGGCCGGTGTCCGATGTTATGGTCAGCGTTTAGCGCAGCGCGCATTCCCCTCGGCAAGCTGGCCAATGCAATCTACCTCCATTGCCACCCTGATCGTGCTTGCCGGCGTGACGCTGGCCGCGCTGATCCTGTTTCGTCCACGGCTGGCGCGCGCGCCGCTGTGGCGGGCAAAGGTCACGCCACTGGCATCGATCATCGGCAGCGGCTTTCTGGTGCTGGCGCCGCTCCTGGTGCATGAATTCGGCAGCGCGGCGGTGTGGGCGATGCTGGCCTTGTGCCTGACCGCCTATGCGCTCGGGGGCGCGATCCGCTGGAATATTCGCGCACTCGAAGGCGCCGGTCGCGCCGGGCAAGACCGGCTGCAGCAGCGGCTGGAAACCTGGTCGTCGTGGTCGCTGGCCTTTGCCTATGTGGTTTCGGTTTGCTACTACCTGAATCTGCTCGGGTCGTTCGCGCTCGGACTGTTTGCCGACGGCCACCCGGTCTATGCGCGTGCGCTGACCTCGGCCGCGCTGGTTATGCCTCGCGTGCCTTTGCGGTGTACTACGCGCTGCAATGCGCACTCGCCGCCCGGCTCAGTCACCGTGCCGGCACCGGCCATCGGCTGCGCTCCGCCGGGTTTGTCGCGTTGGGCGGCGTGATGGTCGCTGCGGCGCTGCTGGGTGTGCCGGTCGAATAGGTCGCAGCGCCGGCGCGGCGTCTTGTCTGCACGTTTGCCTGCAACCGGAGTCTGCGACCAGGCCAGCATTGCGCTAGGCTTGCGGGTGAACCATCGCCATTCCGGCGCCGCGCGCCGATCTGCATGCCGAGCTCCCGACATCGTAGCCGTATCGCCCTGTTGCTGGGCCTGGTCGCGGCTGGCTTGTTGTTTTTTGCTTTCGATCTGGATCGTTATCTGACCCTGGCTGCGCTCAAGGATCGGCAGCTCGGCTTGCAGCAGGCGGTGGACAGCCGGCCATGGTTCTCGATGCTGCTGTTCTTTGTCGGCTATGTAGCTGCGACTACGCTGTTTTTGCCGGGCACGGTGATCCTGACCATCGCCAGCGGCGCCATTTTCGGCTGGGTGCGCGGCACCTTGCTGGTGTCGTTTGCCAGCACGCTGGGGGCGACCTTCGCGTTCTGGGCCTCGCGCTATCTGTTTCGTGATCTGGTCGCGCGGCGCTTTGGCGATCGCCTGGCCGTGGTCGATGCCGGCATCCGCGGGCAGGGCGCCTATTATCTATTTTCGCTGCGGCTGATTCCGCTGATCCCGTTCTTTCTGGTCAACCCGTTGATGGGCCTGACCCGCATGCGCACCCGGGTCTACGTGCTGGTCAGCCAGCTCGGCATGCTGCCGGTTTCGGCTACCTTCGTGCTGGCCGGTACCCAGCTTGCTGCGATCAGCGCACCACGCGATATCCTTTCACCCGGACTACTCGGAACCTTTGCCCTGCTTGGAGTGCTGCCCATGGGAATTCGTAGATTGCTGAAACGCCTGAGCGCCGCGCGCGTCTATCGCGGCCAGCGCAAGCCAAAACGCTTCGATTACAACCTGCTGGTGATCGGCGCCGGTTCGGCTGGCCTGGTCAGCGCCTACATCGCCGCCACCGTGCGCGCCCGGGTGTTGCTGATCGAACGCCACAAGATGGGCGGCGACTGTCTGAATACCGGTTGTGTGCCATCCAAGGCACTGCTGCGCTCGGCGCGGTTGCTGGCCGAAGCCCGCGATAGTCATCGCTTTGGCATCGCCAGCATGCACGCCGAATTCGATTTCGCCGCGGTCATGGAGCGCGTGCAGCGGGTGATCGCCAAGGTCGAGCCGCACGATTCGGTCGAACGCTACCAGAGCCTGGGCGTGGAAGTGGCGATCGGCGAGGCGCGGCTGGTTTCGCCCTGGGAAGTCGAAGTCGGTGGGCGGCGGGTATCCGCCCGCAGCATCATCATCGCCAGTGGTGCCCGGCCGCTGGTGCCGCGCATTCCGGGACTGGATCAGGTGGACGCGCTGACCAGCGACAGTGTCTGGAACCTGCGCGAATTGCCGGCCCATCTGCTGGTGCTGGGCGGTGGCCCGATCGGTTGCGAGCTGACCCAGGCGTTCGCGCGCTTTGGCGCCAAGGTCACCCAGGTTGAAATGGCGCCGCGCCTGCTGCCGCGCGAGGACGCCGATGCCGCGGCCGAAGTGGCCCGCCAGTTTGCCCATGAGGGCATCGATGTGCGGGTCGCGCACAAGGCGTTGCGCGTCGAGAAAACGGATGCAGGTCAGGTGCTGGTCTGCGAATACCAGGGTGCCGAGGTCAGTCTGCCGTTCGACCGCATCCTGCTCGCGCTCGGTCGCCGGCCCAATACCGAGGGCTTCGGCCTGCAGGAACTCGGCGTGGCGATCAGCCCGCGCGGCACGATCGAGGCGGATGCACTGCTCGCTACCAACTTCCCGAATATTTTTGTCTGCGGTGATGTCGCCGGCCCTTACCAGTTCACCCACACCGCCGCGCACCAGGCCTGGTACGCCGCGGTCAATGCCTTGATTGCGCCGTTCTGGAGTTTCCCGGTCGATTACCGGGTGATTCCCTGGGCGACCTTTACCGAACCCGAGGTGGCGCGGGTCGGCCTGTCGGAAGACGAGGCGCGGGCGCAGAAGATTGCGGTCGAGGTCACCCGCTATGGCATCGATGATCTCGACCGGGCGATCGCCGATGGCGCCGATGAAGGCTTCGTGAAGGTACTGACCGCGCCGGGCAGCGACCGCATCCTCGGCGCCAGTATCGTCGGCGCCCACGCCGGCGAATTGCTGGCGGAATTCGTGCTCGCGATGAAGCACGGCATCGGCCTCAACAAGATTCTGGGCACCATCCACACCTATCCGACCATGGCCGAGGCCAACAAATACGTGGCCGGCAACTGGAAGCGTGCGCACGCGCCGCAGGCTGCCCTGCGCTTTGCCGAGCGGTTTTTCCGCTGGCGGCGGGGTTGAGCGGACCCGCCGGCAGCAACCATGACGGGTCTGAACGAGCTCAGCGTTGTCATCCCGCTGGCACCGGGCGAAAACGCCTGGCGGCCATTGTTGTCTGATCTCGCGCGCTTGCCGGCTGCGGCCGAAGTGATCCTGGTGGCAGCAACCGGCACGCCGCCGCCGGATGACCTGGCCGCCCTGACCACGGCACTGCCGCCGAGC
>JBGSKT010000507.1:0-1732 GCA_041741075.1 Lysobacterales bacterium | reverse complement strand
GGCGGCGAGCAGGCGTTGCAGTCGCGCGCCGGCCCCGGCCAGGCCGTTGGCCTGATCCAGGTCGCGGTAGTCCGGGCGCAGGCTGGACCAGCCGATTGCCGAAGCAGCAGCGGCCATGGCCGACACCTTGCTGGCGTCCGGACCGGATTCCAGACCGTGCGAAAGAATGACTGTGCCGTGCATGACGCGCCCACCGGGTAATCCAAGCAGTCGGCATGCTAACGCACCCGACCGCCCGGAACCGGGGACGGAGGACAGAAGACAGAAGACAGAAGAGCCAAAGCAACCGCAACTGCGCTTGCTTTTCTCTGTCCTCCGTCTTCCGTCCTCTGTCCTCTGAAAGCGACGTGCCTGTCGCTCCCACAAGTGCAGCACCGGCGGCGCCGAAGGGTCTTGTCCAGGGAATTCCGGCTTGCGGCCGGACCCTTGACCGGGCCGGACCACCGTTGTAATATCGTACGCTGGGTTACCGGACTTGGGACGGGCGGTCATGCATCGGTTGCACCTGGTTTTCCTCTGCGGACTGTTGGCACTGGCCTCGGGCTCGGCCTCGGCCTCGGGCTCGGGCTCGGCGTCAGCGGCCGGTTCCGTTGTCGCGACCGTGCCGGTCAGCCAGGGAACGGCGCCGATCAGCATTGGCCCGGCCTTCAGTGCCCTGTGGTTCGATCCGGCCCGCGATGGCGAGGGCTGGGCGCTGGAAATTCTCAATGCCGATACCGCGCTCGGTTTCTGGTTCACCTACGACGAACAGGGCGACCAACGCTGGTTGATCGGCGTCGGCACGATCGCCGGCAATCGCATCCACTTTGCGCAACTGGTCGAAACCACTGGAGCGCAATTCGGCCCGGGGTTCGATCCGGACACGGTGCTGCGCCGCGATGTCGGCAGCGTCGATATGGAATTCGACGATTGCCACCGTGGCCGATTCACGTTTGCGGCCTTCGGTCAGCAGATGAGCATCGATCTGGTTCGACTGACCGAGACCCTGCGCCTGGGCTGCGACCCCGGGGTTCCGGTGAGCGACGACGGCCGCGGCCTGCAGAGCGGCGCCTGGTTCGACCCCAGCCACAACGGCGAGGGCTTCGAACTACAGTGGGTGAACGCCGAACTTGCGGTACTCACCTGGTTTACCTTCGATAGCCAGGGGCGGCCTTACTGGATTCAGGGTGTGGGCGAACTGATCGATGGCCGGCTTCGGTTTGCGCAGATGCATGCCACCCGCGGCGCTCGCTTCGGTGCGGCCTTCGATCCGGCCCAGGTACAACGTTTCCCCTGGGGCGAGCTCAGCCTGCAGATCGGCTGCAACAGCGGCAGCGCCGACTATCAGTCGCTGCTACCGGAATTCGGCTCCGGCCATTTTGATCTGGTGCGGCTGACCGTGCTCACCGGCCTGCAGTGTCCGCCCGCGATCGGTGAGATCGACTGGCAGGCGCTGGCCGCGAACGGTCCGCGCCTTTCCGAAATGCCGGCGGTGGCGCTCGACGGTTTCATCTACCTGGGCGGCGGCTTGTCCAGCATCAGCAGCAACAGCGCCGAGTTCTGGCGCTACCAGCCCGGCGAACAACGCTGGACCCGCCTGGCCAATCTACCTGCGGCACGCGATCACGGCATGATGGCGGCGCACGGCGGCATGATCTATTACTTCGGTGGCAACAGCCGCGCGCTGAGCGGCGCCAGCAACTTGGTCTGGCGATTCGACCCGGGCACTGGCGCCTGGTCGGGCCTCGCCCCG
>JBGSKT010000506.1:0-2039 GCA_041741075.1 Lysobacterales bacterium | reverse complement strand
ATCGCGAACCGCTCTCGCCCGCGCAGATCGTCAACGCGATCGGCCACCTGGTGGGCGGCGCGCCGGCCGGCTCTGATCGCATCGGCGACGTGCGCGACCGCAATGATCCCCTGGTCCGCTGGACCGAACAGCGCATGCGCGACGCAGTCGATCCGGTCTGCAACGACCCCGAACACCCGCGCATCGATGCCCGTTGTCTGAAGGCGGAGGAGTAGCCCGGATGGAGCGCAGCGCAGGTGCTCTTCAACAGCGGAGCTGGTCATCCGGGATTATCAGGCGATACGGCCACGTCGCGACTTGGCTATCGAAGCGACCGTCGCGACCTGCCGGTCGCTCCCACAAAACCACACCCCATCGCCGAACACCAAACACCAAACACCAAACACCAAACACCGAACACCTAAAACCTGAAACCTAAAACCGCTTCACCCCACCACCCCCGCCACCTGCCAGGCGATCAAGCCCAGATACGCGCTCAGCAGCACGGCGCCTTCGCCGCGGCTGATGCGCATTTTCCGACCCATCATCAGCAGCAGGATCGCGGCGAATCCGATCATCACCGGCAATTCGAAATGCTCCAGCGACGCTGCCACCGGCAGTGGATGCAGGCTGGCGGTGGTGCCCAGGATGAACAGGATGTTGAACAGGTTGGAGCCGATCACGTTGCCGACCGCGATGTCGCTGTGGCCGCGCAGGGCGGCGACCACCGAGGACGCAAGCTCGGGCAACGAGGTGCCGATGGCGACCACGGTCAATCCGATCACCAGCTCGCTGACGCCGAAGCCGCGGGCAATGGCGGATGCCGATTCCACCGCCAGCATGCCGCCGCCGACCAGGCCGAGCAGGCCGATCGCGAGCAGACCGAGAGTGGCCGGCCAATGGTGCAGTTCGGACAGCGGGGCTTCGGCAAGCTCGTTCTGCACGTGCGGCGGCTCGCGCTTTCCCGAGCGCAGCACCAGCACCAGCAAGGCGATCTGCCCGAGCAGCAGCAACGCGCCTTCGCCGCGGCCGATCCGGCCATCGATCGCCAGCAGCCACAGCAGCACGAAGGCGCCCAGCATCAGCGGCGCCTCGACCCGCAGCAGGCGCATGTGGATGGTGAGCGGGGCGAGCAGGGCCGAGATGCCGAGAATCAGGCCGATATTGGCGATATTGCTGCCGACCACATTGCCCAGCGCGATGTCGTAATGCCCGCCGTAGGCCGCGCTCAGACTCACCGCCAGTTCCGGCGCCGAGGTGCCGAAGCCGACGATGACCAGCCCGATCACATAGGGCGTCATGCCGAGTCGCTGCCCCAGACCACAGGCGCCACGGATGAACAGATCGGCGCCCACGGTCAGCACCACCAGGCCGGTGGCGAACAGCAGGGTTTGCCAAAGCATGATCTACCTCGATGGTGAGCGGTGGAGCGGGCGCCGGGGTCGGTGCTGATCCGGCCGGCGAATGCACAACTGCTCGGCGCTGCGGCCCGGGCCGGTTGGTCGACCTGGCGCAGAAGGTGATTCAACCATTGGCGTCGATATCCCCGAGCGCCCGTAGCAGGCGCCGGGCGCGTTTGTCCGGTTTGTGCGCCGGCGGCTGCATGCCCAGCGAGTGCATGCGGCGTCGTTCGCGCTCGGCCAGACGCTGGCTACGACTGTCTTCGTCTTCGCGATACAGCGACTGCGCGACCAGGGCCGGGCCGCGTTGCAGCGCCAGGGCGCTGACCTCGATCCGATAACGCTCCTGCTCGCGGACCAGCTCGATGCGATCGCCGACCTTGAGCAGACGTGCCGGCTTGGCGACCTGCTGGTTGACCTGCACCCGGCCTTGTTCGACCGCCTGCTTGGCCAGGGCACGGGTCCGATACCAGCGCGCCGTCCACAACCACTGGTCCAGGCGGACCGTCGAGGTATTGGCGGCGCCACTGCTCATGCCAGCAGGGTGTTGATCCGGCGCAGAAAGGCGGCCGGATCGTCGAGCTGGCCGCCAGCCGCGAGCCGGGCCTGGTCGAGCAGCACCAGGGCCAGTTCGCCGGCCACCGCGTCGTCGGCGCTGTT
>JBGSKT010000505.1:0-3769 GCA_041741075.1 Lysobacterales bacterium | reverse complement strand
AGCGGCGGCACCAATTGGCGTCACCAAGGACGCGGTGCTGGTGCGCCAGGTGCAACCGGCGTTTCCGGCGCTGGCCCTGCGGCGGCGTCTGAGCGGCTGGGTCGAGGTACGCTTCACGGTTGGCACCGACGGCAAGGTCGGCCAGGTCACCGTCACCCAGTCCGAGCCACAACGCCTGTTCGACCGCGAAGCCACCCGTGCGGTACAGCAATGGGTATTCGAACCGGCCATGAAGAACGGGGTGCCGATAACCAGCACACTGAGCCGCCGCATCGAATTCCGCCAGGAAGGCGGCTGATTCTTCCGCTTCCTTCGGGTTCTGCCAACGGCCGCTGATCGCGGCCGTTGGTTTTTTCCGGCTGCGCCGAGCGAAAGCGCGACCGCTTCGCGACCCGACTTGATCCAGGCGGGTAGGTCGTCCAGTAGGTTCAGCGGGCTGCGGCTCGCTGCACCGGCAGCGCCGCGCGCTGGCGACGGGGGACTGGTTTAGGCAGTTGCAGCCAATTGCGGCCGGACAGCGCCAGCCGCCGGTCGAGGATGCTCGGCAGGATGCCCGCCGGCACCGCCGACTCGCCATTCCACAGCAGGGCGACCGCGAAATCCTGCTCCGGCAGGATCGCCAGCATGGCGCGATAGCCCTGCACCGCGCCCGCGTGGAAGACCAGTTCATGGTCGGCGTAGTCATAGATTCGGAAACCGAGCGCGTAGCTCGCCGACTTCACCCGTCCACGCCGCCACGACGAGCCGGCGATTTCACCGGGGGTGGCAACCAGCGGCGCGTGCAGGGTCTTGACCACGGCCACCGGCAACACTTCCGGGCGATGCCCCAACTGCGCCAGCAACCACTGCCCAAGGTCGTTGCTGCTGGCGTTCACCCCGGCCGCTGGCGGCACCCGGTAATAGGTTTCCTTGGGCGTAACCACCACCCAGCGTCCATCGCGACGCACATGCGGCAGGGCATGGCTGGCACTGGCGAGCAGGGCATCGCGGCCATAGGTCGCCGATTCCATACCGAGCGGATGGAACAACCGCTTCTCGACCTGGTGGGTGAAGAAGTCGCCGGTACTCGCAAACACCACGTCGCCGACCAGGCTGAAGGCCACATTCTGGTAGGCGTAACACTGCCCGACCGGACACACCGGAACGATCTGGTCGAGCTTTTCGACCAGCAGCGGATAGGGTTGCTCGGCTTCGAGCTGGTGATCGTAGCTGTTGCGCGGCAAGCCGACGCGATGGCTGAGCAATTGATCAAGGCGCAGGTGCCCGGCACCCACATCGTCCTTGAGCACCAGCGCCGGCACCTGGTCCTGGACCCGGTCGCTCCAATGCAATACGCCATCGCGGACCAGCAGGGCGGCGAGCGAAGTGGCGAAACCCTTGGACAGCGAGGCCAGACGGAACACGGTATCCGGGCCGACCGCGGACCGGCTGACTACATCGGTGACGCCGTAACCCTTGCTGGCCACGACCCGGCCATCGGCCACCATCACCCAGGCCAGGCCCGGCGCCTGTCCACTCGCCAGCACTTGTCTGGACATCTGATCCATCGCCTGTGCCAATCGCTCGGCATCAAACGGCGAGCGTCCGGCAGCGACGGTTGCGACCAGCTTTTCGCTCACCGGCGACGCGATCGGCACCGCCGACTTGGCGCTGAGCGCAGGTTCCGCCAAAGCCGACGTGGCAAGCAAAACACCGGCCAACAGCAGCCCCGGCGCGGCCATACCAAAACGCCATGGGCGTGGCAGGTCGGTCCGGATGGTGGCGTTACTGGTTATCATTGCAGCCGATTCTAGCCCCTGTCTTGATGGCCGGAGTGAAAATTTGCTGTCACCACCATTGGCTCCCGGGAGAACTGCGATGTTGTTCGGACTCACTTTGCTGGCACTCGTGCTTGGTTTCGCCTTCGCGGCGATCAGCATCTACAACGGGCTGGTGCGCGGCCGCCGCGGCTACCAGAACGCCTTCGCCCAGATCGACGTGCAACTGACCCGCCGTTACGACCTGATCCCGAATCTGGTCGAGACCGCCAAGGGCTATATGGCCCACGAACGCGACACCCTGGAAGCGGTGATCAAGGCCCGCAACCAGGCGGTCAGCGGATTGAAGTCGGCGCAGTCGAATCCGGGTGACGCGACCGCGATGCAGTCGCTGGCCAGCGCCGAAGGACAATTGACTGGCGCGCTCGGCCGCTTGTTCGCCCTGTCCGAGTCGTATCCGGACCTGAAGGCCAACCAGAACATGATGCAGCTGTCCGAGGAACTGACCTCGACCGAGAACAAGGTGGCGTTTGCCCGCCAGGCCTATAACGACTCGGTGATGCAATACAACATCAGCCGCGAGACCTTCCCCAACTCGATCATTGCCGGCGCCTTCAATTTCAGCGAAGCCAGCCTGCTCAAGATCGAGGACGAAGCCAAGCGCGCGGTGCCGCAGGTCAAGTTTGGCTGAGCGCAGGTGATCGATCCGTCCATCCGCCGCGACCACCGCTGGCCACCCTTGGCCACTGCCGTTCGGCTGAACCGGACTTGCCGTTGCCATGAATTTTTTTGAACATCAACATCAGGCGCGAGTGCAGTCGCGGCGACTGGTCTGGCTGTTTGCGCTGGGCGTGATCGGTGTGGTGCTGGCGCTGGATGCGGCACTGCTGCTCGGGTTTGGCCTGAGCACCAAAGGCCCGGTCACCCTGGTTCAGTTGCTGGACGGACACGGCGGCGCCCTGCTGCTGGCCAGCTTCGGTGGTGCTGCCCTGATCGGCATCGCCTCGCTGACCAAAACCGTCAAGCTACGCAGCGGTGGTGGCGCGGTCGCGCGCGAGCTCGGCGCCACCTTGCTCGCCCACGACACCAGCAACCCGCACCACCGCCGGCTGCGCAACGTAATCGAGGAGATCGCGATCGCATCCGGGGTGCCGGTGCCGGAAATCTATGTGCTCGAACACGAAGCCGGAATCAACGCCTTTGCCGCCGGCTACAGCACCGCCGACGCCGCCATCACGGTCACCCGCGGCGCCCTGGAAAAACTCACCCGCGACGAACTTCAGGGGGTGATCGCCCACGAGTTCAGCCATGTGCAGAATGGCGACATGCGCCTCAACATCCGCCTGATCGGGATGCTGTTCGGCATTCTGGCGCTGGGCATGCTCGGACGCCTGTTGTTGCGCAGCATGGCCGGCAGCCGCAACAACAAGGACGGCCTGCCGATCCTGCTGTTCGGCCTGGTGCTGCTGGTGGTCGGCTACAGCGGGGAATTTTTCGGGCGCCTGATCAAGGCCGCGATCTCGCGCCAGCGCGAATACCTCGCCGATGCCTCGGCGGTGCAGTTCACCCGCCAGACCAGTGGCATCGCCGGCGCGCTCAAGAAGATCGGCGGTCTGAGTGCCGGCTCGCGGATGGACTGCGCGCAGACCGAGGAGGTCAGCCACATGCTGTTCGGCGACGGCGTCGGCTATTCCGCCCTGTTCGCCACCCATCCACCGCTGCTCGGCCGCATTCGTCGTCTCGAACCGCGCTTCGATCCACGCGAGTTTGCCGAGATCGGCAAGCGCTGGTCGCAGCCGGTCGATGTGCTGGCGCTGGACCAGGCGCTGCCTTCGCTGCTGGCTGCGGCGGCGGCGCCGTTGTCCTTGGCCGGTACCGCCCTCCTGCCCGCGGCGAATGCAGAATTGTCGCTGGCACCGGCCACGGTCAGCGCCCGGGTCGGCCACCCCGAATACAGGGAATACCAGGCCGCCGGCAGCCTCCGCCGGCAACTGCCGGATGCGCTGCGCCAC
>JBGSKT010000504.1:0-4771 GCA_041741075.1 Lysobacterales bacterium | reverse complement strand
GGCAGCAGCAGGATCGCCAGCACCGCCAGGGTCCAGGTCAGCACCGGCACCGGCAGCGCCCAACCGAGCAGTAGCAGCGCCAACAGCGCCGCTGGCACCACACTGCGGCGCAGGTTGTCGAGAATCTTCCAGCGCGACAGTGCGGTGAGCGGATTGCGCCGACGCGTTCCCGCCGCAGTCGGCACCCACGGCAGCAGCCAACTGGCGATCTGCCAGTCGCCACGGATCCAGCGCTCGCGACGCTTTACATCGGCCAGATAGCCGGCCGGATATTCTTCGTACAACTGCACGTCACTGAGCAATCCCGAGCGCACGAAACAGCCTTCCAGCAGGTCGTGGCTGAGGATGCGGTTTTCCGGCAGGCGGTTGCGCAGGACCGCTTCGAAGGCATCGACATCGTAGATGCCCTTGCCGATGAACGAGCCCTCACCGAAGGCATCCTGGTAGACGTCGGAAACCGAACGGGTATACGGATCGATTCCAGGCTCGGTGCCGAACAGACGGGCGTAGGGCGAGCGACTGGTCGCCGACAGGCTGGCCGCCATGCGCGGTTGCAGGATGCCGTAACCGCCGATCACCCGCCCCTGGTCCGCAGCCAGCCGCGGCTGGTTGAGCGGATGCGCCATCACCCCGACCAGTTGCCGCGCCGATTCGCGCGGCAGATCGGTGTCGGTGTCCAGGGTGATCACGTATTTGATTGCGGCCAGCGCCTTCAGGTCACCGGCCACCCGCGCGAAGCGGTCCCCGGCGCCACCGCGCAGCAGCGCGTTCAGATCCGCGAGTTTGCCGCGCTTGCGCTCGAAGCCCATCCACACGCCATCGCCGACGTGCCGGTGTCGCGGCCGATGCAGCAGGAAAAAACGCTCGCTATCGCCATCGGCATACTTTTCGTTCAAGCGTTCGATGCCGGTCGCGACCAGCTGCAGCAGCGCTTCGTCGCCGGGCAGGTGCTGTTCCGGCGCATCGCAGAAGTCGCTGAGCAGCGCAAAATGGAGATGCGCATCGCGATTGCCGAGAAAGCGCACCTCCAGCGATTCCAGCAGCGCCTCGATGTGGTCGGCGTGGGTCAACAGACAGGGCACCGCCACCAGCGTGCCGAAGGTAACTGGAATCCCGTCCGAGAAATCCATCCGCGGCAACAGCTGCGGCTGCACCAGCAGGGTGGTCAACCAGTTGCCCAGGGTCGCGGCCAACTGGCTGCAGGCGACCAGCGCCAGCAGCGCGACCAGCCCGAGCTGCCAGACCGACAGCGCGCCGCCGGCAGCCACTACCACGAACGCCAGCGCAGACAGGGCCGTGATCGACACAATGGCACCAAGATACAGCGCGAGCGGCATCCGCCCGAGCCAGCGTCTCCAACGGATGCGCAGCGGCTGACGGGCGCCGACCGCACGTTCCAGCAGCGGCAGACCGCGATCGATCAGGTAATAGCCGACGTGTTCGCGGCAGGCCGGCTCCGACCGATCGCAGTGGCTGGAGCGCGACAGTTCGATCGCGGCGCGGGCGACATCGACCTCGGAACCGGGGCTGTGCCGAGCCAGATGCTCGACCACGTGGCGGTAACGGTCGCGGCTGGCGAAGTCCATACCGGCATAGACGCTACCAACGTCCCCGCACAGGATCGTCTCAACCAGACTCATCGATTCGACGAAGGTGCGCCAGTCCATCGCACCGAGCAGCCGCAGGCTGCCGACGGTGTTGCTGATCGATAGTTGATCGGCGGCCTGCTGCTGGTTCTCCGACAACACCATGCTCTCGATGGTCTGCCCGGATTCGGCCAGCCGCTGTTCGATCCAGGTCAGCGCCAGCGCCAGTGCCGGTCCGGTGCCCTGCAGCCGACGCGCCAGTTCGGCCACGAATGGGCTGACCATCGGCGGCGCGGAGCGCGCCATATCTGCAATGGCCAGGATCAGACTGGTCGGATCGTTTACCGCCACCGCGATCATCCGGTTGGCCCACTCTTGGGCCAGATTGACGTGCCGGCGATTGGCGGTCAGCCGCGCGCCGATCCGGCGCAGGTTCTCGATCAGTGCCAGCCGCAGCATGATCGGAATCGCCCACAGCTCACCCAGGGCCAGCACGCACACGCTTTGGTAGGCGTCCACGAACCGGGCCAGGGTGTCCGCATCAATCCGGCCATCGCCGTGGGAGATCGCCTCCAGCGCCAGGTCATAGACCCGCGGCAGATCGGCCGAAGGGCCATTGCCAAGACGCGGCAATTCGCGACTGTAGCCGGGCGGCAGGTGCAGTCGGGCAATGCGAATCTGCGCCTCGATCAAATAGAAATTGTCGAGCAGCCACTCGCCCGCCGGGGCGATCGGAACCTTGAGCTTGATCGCTGCGGTCAGCAGCTTGTAGCTCGCGATCAGCACCTGCTCATTGTCATCAAGACGGCCGAGCAGGCGGCCGCTGACCCCGCTGCGACCGAGCTGGTGGGTCCGCGCCAGCACCTTGCCGTGCTCCGCCATCTGCTCGGCACTGAACAATTCCGCGCGCAGCGGGGTGCGGTCTTCGGCCACATTCCGGCCGGAACGGCGCCAGCCAGCCAAAACCCCGGCGACACGGCTGGTCCAGCGCGCCGTTTTCGATCCGACCTTCATTGCCGGGCATCCTTGTTCGCCGCTGGTCCACGCCAGCCCGTCCGCGACGCCAGCCGGCACCTTCTGGTCTGTGCTGGCTGTGCGCGGCAAGCTTTCACTGGCGTCTGCCTTGATCCACGGCCCGCGACCCGAATTCCTACTGCTGCGGGAAGTCTACCCTTACCCGTTGCCCATATCCTGCCTGTCCTGCGCGCCGCTGCCCGTGCCGCAACCGGACATTCAGGCGTCGGACCGGTCCCGGCAGTGGACAGCAAAACGCCCAATCCCTCTGTCCGCCACCGAACACAGCAGCGGATCGTTCTCCGGTCAGAGCAACGACCCTTGCGGGGTCGAACGTGGTCGTCGCCTGGGGGCACCGTTGCTGCCGGCCCATGTCGCCGGAAGCGCCAAAGTGTCTCCTTGCATTGCCGGGTACATTCGCGCCAGCAACGGGACCGCGCGCACGGCGTCGGCATAGTATTCGGCATCGATCTCGGTCCCGATCGATTCGTAGCCAATCGCCTCGGCTGCGGCCAGGGTCGATCCCGAACCGGCAAACGTGTCCAGCACCAAACCCTCGGCACAGGGCAACATCGCCCGCACCAGAATGCGCAGCAGATGTTGCGGCTTGATGGTCGGGTGCCGGGCGATGTCGGTCTCCACATCCGGCGTTCGCCCGGACGGGATGATGTCCGGGAACGGTCGCTCTTCCGCCAGGCGCCGGAGCCCGCCGGTTTTCCACCGACGCAGATTCTCGGCCACGGTGCGTTCGCTGATCGGCTTTCGAAACAGCATCCATGGCTCGTAACCACCCCGCGGGCTGACCGACACCCCGGAGAACTCACGTTCGGCAAGTTTGGGCCGGTCCCCCCCGCGCAATCCGACATAGAGCCGCATGATGGCGGATCGCACCTCGAATCCCGCCTCGGCCATGCCAGCCTGTACCAGGTATTGCAACGAAGGATTTCCCGCCACGCACACATGCGCGCCGGGCACCAGCACCGGCATCAGCGCCGCACCCCAGTCCGCCATGTATTGCCTTAGCGCCGTCTTCTCCGCATCGCCCAACACGGTGAACCTGGGTAGTGGATTGCGCTGGCTGCCGTCGAAGGCGGGTGGGATGCGCCAGACACCACCCGCCTGCCCACCCTTGAGAATGTCGCGCTCGCGATCGGAAAACTCGACCAGACCATAGGGCGGGTCGGTGACCACGGCATGCACCGATTGCCGCTTTGCCTCGCGCAGCCAATCGAAGCAATCCACATGCAGGAGCTTGAAGGTCATATTTCAACTATACACGTGGCCACCAGGAACGCGACCCCGACTGGAAGTACGTTGGCAGTCGTGTCAATAAGGATACGGGGTCGCGACGAACCGAGACCTATAACACTTCCGCGGTCGGCACAACCAAGTTGCGCGATGGCAGTGTTTTTCTGGACCCTGGAAAAATCGACTTCAGCCGCTGGCGCCAGTCGCGTAAGGGCGAACCACCTTCCTACTCGATCTTTGCCCAACCTCAAGCGAAGCCCACCGGCAAGGTTTCCCGTCCGACGCAGCACAAATCGAAAACATAACCCACCTGTGTCGGCCAGGCCGCATCGGTCCGCGACCGCCGCTCTATGATCGCCTCGAACCCAGTGGCTTCGTCCACACTACCCTCTCCGCCATCCACAAAAAAACCGGCCTGTGGCCGGTCTCTATTGTGGATGGCGGAGAGGGTGGGATTGTTGGGCGCATCCCTGCGCCCAACCCGCGCTCCGCGCGGGCCAGCCTGCGGCTGTCTGGCGATCGCTCCCGGCGATCGCCTCGAACCCAGTGGCTTCGTCCACGCAACCCTCTCCGCCATGCACAAAAAAACCGGCCTGTGGCCGGTCTCTATTGTGGATGGCGGAGAGGGTGGGATTCGAACCCACGGTACGCTTACACGTACGCCTGATTTCGAGTCAGGTACATTCGACCACTCTGCCACCTCTCCATTGTTCGCCCGCACGCGGCAGATCGGTTCGTGTCGGCCGGGCATCATACAAACTTGCGCGGCTGGGGACAACCGCGCGGACGATGGCCCTTGGGCTTAGGACAGTTTCTTTTGCACCCAGCGAGCACAGCAACGGTGGTGCCACTGCACCTGTGCACCCAGCAGCTGCCTGGGACCAGCACCAGTACAGGCAGTACAAGCAGCAGCAGTACAAGCA
>JBGSKT010000503.1:0-1592 GCA_041741075.1 Lysobacterales bacterium | reverse complement strand
CCGCGCTCGCCGCGGGCGGCGGCCAGGAAGTCGCGACCCCAGCGGCCGACATTGTGGTGGCTGACGATGTCGAACAACTGGCGCAGGCGACCGCGCGCCTCCTCGCGGTCCATGGCCAGCGCTTGCGCCAGTACCGAGACCAGGTCTTCAGGGTCATGCGGATTGGTCAACAGGGCGCCCTTCAGTTCGGCCGCGGCGCCGGCGAATTCGGACAGCACCAGCACGCCCTCGCCGCCATCGACCCCCTTGGTCGCGACGTATTCCTTGGCGACCAGATTGAGTCCGTCGCGCAACGGGGTGATCCAGGCGACATCGGCTTCGGCGTACCAGGCGACCAGTTCGTCGAACGGCAGTGCCCGGAAGAAGAAATGGATCGGTGTCCAACCGACCTCGGCGTAGCGCCCGTTGATGCGCCCGACCGCCTGTTCGATATCGATCTGCAATTTTCGGTACACGGTCATTTCGCGCGCCGCCGGTACACAGATCACCACCAGGGCGACCGCCGCCACCAGCTCGGGATGGCGATCCAGCAGGCGTTCGAAAGCGAGCAGCTTTTGTAGCGTGCCCTTGGTGTAATCGAGCCGTTCGACCGACAGGATCAGCCGTCGCTGGCCGTAGTGTTCGCGCAATTCGAGGCGCTTTCGCTTGACCATGTCGGTTGCCAGCGCCTTCTCCACCCGGCCGACATCGAGCCCGACCGGGTGCGCGCCCAGACGCACGGTGCGGCCGCCAGCGGCAATCGCGGTGGTCATCCGATCCAGCCCGACGCCGCAGCCATAACTCAGGAACCTGGGCGAACAGCCGCGCTGGGACAGCACTTCGAGCGGCAGCGCGCCGCGCACCACATCGACGAAGTTCTCGACCTGGCGCGGCACATGAAAACCGATGTAGTCGCATTGCAGCAGGCTGGCCACGATCTGGCGTCGCCACGGCACCACGTTAAACACGTCGGCGGAAGGGAAGTGGGTGTGATGAAAGAAAGCGATGTTCAGGTCCGGCCGAAGTTCGCGCAGGGTCGCCGGCACCAGCCACAGGTTGTAGTCGTGGATCCACACGGTGGCCCCCAGCGCCGCTTCGGCGGCGACGCAGTGGGCAAAGCGGCGATTCACTCCCTGGAACACTTGCCAGTGGTCCTCGCGAAACCGCGCCCGCTCCCAGAAGGTGTGCAGCAGCGGCCAGAACGCCTCCTTGGAGAAACGCTTGTAGTAGATATCGACTTCGTCCTTGCTCAGTGCCACCCGCGCCGCGGTCAGACCGGGGTAACGCTCGGCGTCGACCGCGGTGCGCATTTCAAACGGCCCGAGCTCGGGATCGTGCACCGACCAGGCCACCCATGCGCCCTCGCCGCCATCCCCGAAGAAGCTGAGCAGGGTCGGGATGATGCCGTTCGGCGAACTCGGCCGGCGCCGCTTGATCGCGCCGCGCTCGACCACCTCGTCATAGGGCAGGCGGTGATAGACCATGACCAGGTCGGACTGTCCGGTGGCGGCGTGGCGACGATCGCCGAGCTGCAGGCTGGCGTCGCTCAGCAGGTCGAAATGCGCGATCGCTTCAAGGATGCCGCCGCAGCCCGCCCGGGTCGCGTGCAGCAC
>JBGSKT010000502.1:0-11270 GCA_041741075.1 Lysobacterales bacterium | reverse complement strand
GCACGTCGCGACTGCCACTTCGATAGCCAAGTCGCGACGTGCCGTCGCTCCCACGACCCCATGGCGCCGGGCACAGCCGTCAGGGGCATCCTCATCGCGCCGCCAACCTTGCCTCTGCCGTCGGCACGGTGGTTATCATCGGTATCCATCATTCACTGGAGTCCGCAACCTATGGACACTGCCCGTCTGTTCCAGTCCGGGCGCAGCCAGGCGGTTCGGCTGCCCAAGGCCTACCGGTTTGCGGGCGCACAGGTGGCCGTTCGCCACTTCGGGAGTGGCGTGCTGCTGTTGCCGATGGACGATCCCTGGGCGATGCTGAACGCCGCGCTGGATGCATTCGAGCCGGGGTTTCGTATCGAGCGGCAGCAGCCTGACGCCGAACGTCGCGACGAGATGGTGCCTTGATCCGTTATCTGCTCGACACCAATATCTGCATGTATGTAATCAATGCCCGCCCGCCAGCGGTGCTGGCACGGTTCCGGCAGGAAGCGATCGGCAGCATCGGTCTATCCAGTATCAGCGCAGCAGAGTTGGCCTTCGGCGTGGCCAAAAGTGGTTCGGCACGCAACCGTGAGGCGCTGGCGATGTTCCTGTCGCCGCTTGAACTTCTGCCATTCGATGCTGCTGCGATCTGGCACTACGCCGAACTGCGTGCCGACCTGGAGCGGCGTGGCCAACCGATCGGCGCCCTGGACACCCTGATCGCCGCCCATGCCCTGGCGACCAACGCCATCCTGGTGACCAACAACCTCCGCGAATTCACCCGCGTTCCCGGCTTGCGACTGCAGAATTGGGCGGAACCGAAAGCGCCGTAGGCTCACGGTGAGCTGATATACTTGTATAGCGTTTTCAAGACAGGAGCCAAAACATGCTTGCCATCCGCCTGCCCGCCGAAGTGGAAAGCCGCCTTGATGCACTGGCGCGAGCCACCGGACGCACCAAGACGTTTTATGCCCGTGAAGCCATCGTTGAATACCTGGACGACCTGGAAGATGTGTACTTGGCCGAACAACGCCTGATCGACATTCGTGCAGGCAAAACCCAAACCGTGCCGCTCGAAGACGTGATGAAGCGTTATGGCATGGAAGGTTGAGCTTGATCCTCGCGCCGAGCGCGAGCTAGGCAAGATCGACCGACAAACCGCCCGTCGCATACTGGCCTTTCTGCGTGATCGTGTCGCCCCAATGGACGACCCGCGCAGCATCGGCGAAGCGCTCAAAGGATCGCAGCTCGGAGCCTTTTGGAAGTACCGGGTTGGCGACTTTCGAATCATTGCCGACATCGAGGACGCCGCATTGCGCATCCTGGTTGTGCGCATCGGCAACCGCAAGGCGGTGTACCGGAGTGATCGACTTCCAGGCTAAAGGACACCGGGCCGGGCCGGACCGCGTTCCGTAGCACCGCATCGCCTAGCGGCTGAACATGGATTTTTCTGAGCCGGTAGGCTCAACCTATCCAGGCGCTGCGTCCGGAGTCTGAAAGAATGAAACCGTCCATTGCCCTGGCTGCCCATCGGGAAGCCATCCTCCGTGTGGTCATGTCCCACCGTGCCCGGAATGCCCGAGTTTTCGGCTCGGTCGTCCATGGCGACGACACCGAGGACAGCGACCTCGACATCCTGATCGACCCGACGTCGGAAACCACGCTCTTCGACATTGGTGCAATCAGGCACGAGCTACTACAACTGCTTGGCGTGCCGTTGGACGTGCTCACACCCAAGGCGCTTCCGGAAAAGTTCCGGGCGACCGTTCTTTCCGAGGCGGTACTGCTATGAGCCGCGGCCAGCAGCGCCTGGCCGGCTACCTGGCGCACCGCCTCGAAGCCATCCAACGCATCGAACGCTACACCGAGGACATAGGCGAAGTGGTGTTCCTTGAAAACCAGATGGCCCAGGACGCGGTGATTCGTAATCGCGACCTGCGGGTCGCTCCCACAATGGACTGTCGCCACAATCAGCAGTCGCGACCTGCTGGTCGCTCCCACAACGGTGCGGGGAGCTACTTGGCTGGGGTCAGCAGCGGGTCTTCGCCGCCGTAGCGGAACGGCAGCTTGCCCAGGGCATCGGGGTTGGGCTGCATCGGCTGTTGGCGCAGGTCGTCGGTATATTTGCGCAGTGCCGCGAGCTGGTATTCCTGTTCGAGCTTGGCGACCAGGCCGGCCTTGACTTCGTCATAGGGTGGCAAACGCCCGGGGATCAGCCGATCGAGGCGGATCAGGTGCCAGCCGAACTGGGTTTTCACCGGTTGGGAAATTTCACCTGGCTTCAACTTCTTCAACGCCGCAACAAAATCGGGGTCGAAGTCGCTCAACTTGAACCCTTGCAGCTTGCCGCTGTTGCCGCTGGCGCTCGGGTCCTCGGACTTGGTGGCGGCCAGTGCCTCCAGGCCGGCCGGGTCCTGCGCCGCCTTTTGGTATAACTCGTCGACCAGCTTTTTTGCCTGTTCCGGGGTATGACGCTGCTCGGTGATCAGCAGGTGCACGGCATCGGCGCGCTCGGGTTCACGAAATGCTTCCGGATTGGCCTGATAACGCTCGGCCGCCAGCGCATTCATATCCGGGGTGACGATGGACCGTGCGACGCGGTCACGTTGATAGCGCGCCAGTGTGCGCTCGGCCGCCAGGGCCATATGCGCCTTGACTGTCGGCTGCTGGTCCAGAGCCGCCGCCCGGGCATCGCGGGCCAGGTGTTTGAGTAGCAGCATCTGCTGCAAGGTCTGTTCAATTCTCTCCGGACTGCGGATGAAACCGGCGCGGTCTTTCTCAGGCACTTCCAGCATCCAGATGTCGATATCGCCCAGGGTGACCGCCACATCGCCCTGGCTGACCACCACGGTGTCGGCGTCGGCCCGCACCGACGCGACTGCGCCGGGTGCGCCTGGCTCGGTTGCGGCGAGTGCCCATTGGGTTGATAGCAGCAGGCTGGCAAACATCAAGCATGTACGATTCATGGCTCTCCGGTCTTTGGTGTCTGGAATAGGGTGGTGGAACCAGGTGCCGGACGGGACCCTCGTCCCGCCCTGGCGCCGCGATCTTCCCGCGCTGCACATCAGGTCACAACGCAGAGCCCACTTCAACGATTTCAACGCCCCGGTCTGCAACCACAGCGCAGGGGCGGGGCGCGATACGGTTCTCGGCAGGAGCAAGCCCACGCATAGACCGAAGGCGGACGCCTTGGTTCCGGCCCATCGCATTGGTGGCTGCCAAACCCAAGCGGGTCACACTCCGCCTGCCCATAGTTTCAGGAACTCCTCGCTCCTTCCGCAAAGACAAGGGTCAGTCCGTTGCCGGACTGACCCATTGTCGCAACATCAGGATGCGGCGCCCTGTGAAGCGCGCGCTGATGCCAGATCAGCGCAAGGTTTCCAGCCAATGGCAGGAATTGGCCGCGTCCGGGCTGCCGCAGGTGCCGAGTCCGGTCGAGAAGTTGACGAAGGTCACGTTTACGTAGTAAGTGGTGTTTTCCTGCAGGCGGCAGACAAAATTGTTGCCAGTGGGATCGATTCCCCAGTCGATGCGACCGCTACCGAGCTGCAGACCGCGACACTCCGCATTGCCGTTGTTGTCGCCGGTGGCCGGCGGTAGATTGGTGAAATCACCCGGACATTTACTGATCACGACCAGGGGCTGACCCTCGTTGCTGCCAGGTGGTGCCCAATCCACTGCGCCGAAGCGATTGGGGGTCCCGGGTGCTCCGGGGGTGGCGCCATAATTCGTAAGCGTAACCGTGCCGGTGTTGAACTCGAAGGCCACATACTTGCCGATTTCCAACGCCAGTACGCCATTTTCGCTGCGATTGTTCGGGAACTGCGGGCCGACGAAAGGCGACCAGAAGCTGATGCTGGTCGGTCCCTGGGGCAAATTACTGTTGGCCTCGTTGCGTAGTGCCGCCGTGTTGTTGAAGGTCGTTTGCCGGGTCAGGTTCGGGAAGGTCGGCGTCACTCCGGCGCAGGCACCGGTCCCCGGATCGGTCACGTTGATCGTGGCCGAACTGGAGGGAGTGGGGCCGGCGGTATTGGTACAGGTGATGGTGAAAATATAGGCGCCAGCGGTCGGCGGGGTCAGTTGCAGATTGGTGAAGCTGAGCGGCTGGGTGCCGTTCCAACCGGAAACCGTGGTCGCATTGCCGTTGCGGGTGGCGGCGCCGGTGCAGGATTGCGCACCGGACGAGGTCCAACTGGCGGAGACGGTATTTCCGGTGGTAATCGTGGTGGGTGTGACCGTGAGAGCGGCAGGAAAGGTCGGCGGCGTCGGCGCCGCGCCCTGCGGGCACCAGCCATCTCCTGATGTACCTGCGGCCGGCTGGGGCTTCACTTCGATATCGCCGGTGCCGGTGAGCACGCAACTGGCACTGGTCGCCAAGGGATACTGGACCAGGGTGCTGCCGGTATTGGACTTGAGGATCAAGGATTGCGCCGACACCGCGCCGCTGCCCAGGCCGGCCAGGCACAGCAGCAGCGCTGCACTATGTTTGAACTTGGTCATGAGCTCTGTTCCTTTCGCGGCGGGCGCGGTCTTGGTCGGTTTATTCGTGGCGGCCATGGCGGTCAGGGTGCTCATGGCGGGGGCCCTTGGTCTTCGAAGCCGTCGTCGTACATGCCGCTGGCGTCGGTGTCGGTAGCCTGATTGTCCTGCAGGTCCGGATCACCGCGATCAGCCGGCAAATTGACCGATGCGGTGTTCATGATGAAGGGTTCCGAGTTCGGGCCGTCGGCGACCGGCGTTACCTCGATACTGACACTGGCGCCCACCGGCAGATCGGCACCGAGGTTGATGTCACCACTGCCAGACGGCGCGGCGCATACCCCGCCCAGAAGGCCGACACAGGTCCACGGCGCGCCGGGAGAGAACGCACCGGTGACCAGATCGTCGTCGATATCGTCGATCACGGTGGCACCAACGACCGCGTTCGGACCGTTGTTGGTGACCACGATGGTATAGGTGGTCGGCGCGCGGCTCTGTACCTGGCTCACGCCATTAGTCTTGGTGATTGCCAGGTTGGCCGCCATCACCACTTCGTGGTTGGCCGAGAACACCGTTGCCGGCTGGTGGTTGACGTCACCGAAGAAGGTGGCCTTGAACACATAGGTACCGAGGCTGAGGTTGCCAGTGCCAATGCTGGCGACCCCAGAGGCATCGGTGCTGACCAGTCCCAAGGGGATGGCGCTGGGCGAGGTCATCTCAAAGGCTACGCTGAGCCCGGCCGGGATGCCGCCGCTGAGGGCAGCAATCAGGGTGGCGGGCGTGCCCTCCAGGCTGGGTTCGGGCGCGACCGTCAACTGCATGGCGACCACCGCCTTGTTCACGGTGACCGTGATGGGCGCGGTGCTCGATGCGCCGTAATTGCCGCTGCCGTCGAATTGGGCACTGATGCTGTGGCCGCCAACCGCCAGCGCATTGGTGCTGTATTGCGCCTGGCCCGCGGCATCAATCGGCACGCTGGCGAGCACCACCGCGCCGTCCTTGAAGACGATATTGCCGGTCACCGTTCCGCTCGCCGGTGGCTGCACCGAGATGCTGGAGCTAAACGTGAGCAGGGTGCCAAAGCTGGTGTTGACCGCAGTGTTTGGGGTCATCGCCAGCGTGGTCGCCGCCTGACTGATGCTGACCGAACGCAGCGGTGAGGAACTGGCCATATGGCCCGCATCGCCCAGAAAACGGGCGCGCACGGCGAGATTGCTTCCGGCATCCGGAGCAACCGTCAACTGTGCCGCGCCCAGCGCGTTCAGTGCCACCGTACCCAGGCTCTGGGTGCCGGCGAAGAAGCTGACCGAACCGGTCGGCGTCACGCCATCGGCGGTCTGCACGGTTGCGTCGAGGGTGACACTGTCACCAAAGTTCAGATTGGTCTGGCTGAGGCTGAGGCTGGTGGCGCTGGCGTCATTGCGCGAATACGCATAGGCGGAACCGGCCTCGGCACCGAAGCCATTGGCGTCGAACGGCGCGCCGAGCAGGCTGTTGCCGATCGACAGCGCGGCGGCACTACCGCTCAGATCATTCAGTGCCTTGTCGCTGGCCTGCAGGCGATCGAGCTGGGACCAACTGCTACCGCTGCGCTTGAACAGATAAGCGGAACCGGCATTCACCGTGGTGCCGGCGTCAGCAAAATTGGCCGCGACCAGGGCCAGGTCAGCGGAAATGGCGACGGCGCGTCCGAAATTGTCATCGGCTAGGCCGTCGGCCGCGGTCAGGGTAGTTTGCAGCGACCAGGTACCGGCGCTTTCGACATAGATCGAGGCGGCACCCTTGTTGCTGCCGACGCCGGTACCGAGGAAGGGCTGGCCGACGATAATGGTGTCGCTGCTCAGCGCCACGCTGATGCCAAAATTGTCGTCTGCGGTGCTGGTGCTTGGCAGCAGTTTGGCCTGCTGCAACCACGGGGCGGCACCCGAACTGGCGCGCAGGAAAGCGTAGGCAGCACCGGCATCGGCTTTACCCGGCAAATCGGCTCTGGGTGCACCAACCACCAGACGATCACCAGACAGGCCGATGCTGTCGCCAAAGAAATCGTTGGCGGCCGAGTCGCTGCCGACCAGCTTCTGTTGTTGGCTCCAGGTGCTGCCGCTGCGGGTAAACACATAGGCCGCGCCGGTACCGCCGTTGGCTAGGTTGGCGCCGACCGCGAGACTATTGCCGTCGAGGGTGATCGAGCGCCCGAAACCCGCGCCGGCACTGGCGTCACTGGCGATCAGTCGTTGCTGCAGGCTCCAGCTGATACCACTGCGGGTATACACATAGACCGCCCCGGAATTGGCGGAGGAGACTTCGTCGTCCTGGCTTGCGCCGATCGCGATCGTGTCTCCGGAGATGGCCACGGCGATACCGTAGACCAGACCGTTCGATGGCGTGGGCGGGACCAGTTGTGCCTGTTCGGTCCAGGCACTGCCGTCGCGCACATAGACGTAGGCCGAGCCCGCGTCGGAGGAAGCCCCCTCGTTGGCCAGCGGCGCACCGACCACCGCCGTGTTGCCGGACACCGCGACCGCATGCCCCATTCGGTCCGAGGCCGCGCCCTCGCCCGCGTTCGGCAACAGTTTGCTGGTTTCGGAAATGGTCGCGGACTGTGCGCAAACGCACAGAGCCAGCAGTGCGGCGCCAAGTAGTGTCTGCAGTCGGATTGGGATCACCAAGTTATCCTTGCGGCGCAATACTGCGCGGCGATGACGATACGGCATCGGGTCGATGGGGGAGAGCGGTGCGGCCGAAGGTGACTATAGCGGCCCGGGCGCCGCGCATTCTACCCATATGTTGCGCTATCGCTTGGTTAAACGCCCGCCGATCAGCCGGCGTTCATGCGCGTCGGTCGGATTCAGCGCACGGCTGAACGGTGACCGGGGCGCGTGTGGGGTGGGATGTGTAGCTGATGGTGGCCACGTCGCGACCTGCCGTCGCTTCCACAACAGCAGCGCGGCTCGAGCTGTCTGTGGGTGCGACGGCACGTCGCGACTATCCCCTCGATTGCCCTGTCGCGACGTGCCGTCGCTCCCACAACAGCGGAAAGCAAACGCGGTTGCGGTTGCTTTGGCTCTGCTGTCGTCTGTCCTCCGTCTTCTGTCCTCTGAAAGCGACCTGCCGTCGCTCCCACAACAGCGGAAAGCAAACGCGGTTGCGGTTGCTTTGGCTCTGCTGTCGTCTGTCCTCCGTCTTCTGTCCTCTGAAAGCGACCTGCCGTCGCTCCCACACCGATGGCTGAGGTCTGAACTGGGCCCCGGCGTTCGCCGGGGCGACGGAAGGATATACACTCGCCCTGCTTACGGTTGGGTGGCGCGCGCCCATGCACGTCGGGTTTGGTTCGGCCGCCCGATCCCCTGACCGGCCATCTATGTGAAGCAGCGCTTTCACTTGCGGGGCATCAGCCATGACCACCATTCAGATTGATTTGCCGGACGCCACTGCAAAGGCCGCGCGTGCTGCCGGGTTGCTGCAACCACAAGTCCTGGCGCGTTTACTGGATGACGCCATCCAACGCCGGCAGGCGGCCGATGACCTGCTTGCGATTGCCGATCGCGTGCAATCGTCGAGCATTCCGCCATTATCGATGGCAGAAATCAATGCAGAGGTCAAAGCGGCGCGGGCCGAGTGGCGCGCACAAACGGCCGGCAAGGACGATGCGGGCGGTACTTGACACCAATGTTCTGTTGTCGGGCCTGCTGTGGCACGGTGCGCCGCATGATTTGATCGCACACATCGCGGCCGGCAGGATGACCCTGATCAGCAGCCCGTATCTGCTCGCCGAGTTTGCTCGGGTCATCGGCCGATCGAAGTTCGACACAGTCCTGGTCCGCATAAGCTCTTCGCGCGAACGAGTCTTGGCGGAGCTGCGACGCCTGGCGGAGATCGTTGATTCGCCGCCTCTGCCGCACCCAGTCTGCCGCGACCCCGATGACGATACCGTACTCGCCCTGGCAATTGCAGCCAAGGCCGATCTCATCATCTCCGGCGACGATGATTTGCTGAGCCTCAAGCACTATCAGCGCATCGCCATCGTGACGCCAGCGGAGGCGCTGCAGCGGGTTGATGGCATCTGATCGCGGGTGGCCACAGGAATCGTCGATGAACGCTGTTGTGGGAGCGACGGGCACGTCGCGACGGTCGCCAGGATCGGCAGTCGCGACGTGCCGTCGCTCCCACAATGCACTCGATTTTGGTCGTCAGCACCACTGCCAGTACAACCGGCAGAGAGCATCCAAAGCGGCGCGGAGCGCCGCACTCCATAAAAAAAGCCCCCGCGAACGGGGGCTTTTTCCTTACAGACTACGTTCCAATTACGGGGTCGGCAGGTAAACGCGCGAACCCTTGTGGCGGTACACGCCGGAGTAGTTGGCCAACACGCCGGGAGCGGCTTCGCCATTGGTGAAACCGACCGCCCAGAAACCGGCCGCCGGCAAACCAAAGAACGAGTTCAGAGCCGCATCCGGACGCGAGATGTGGTCGGTGATCAGCAGCGGACCGACCGCATCGTACAGGCCGAGACGCATCCAGCCATCATTCACACCGATACCAGCCGCATCGACGTTGGCGACCAAGGTCGATCCGAAGATCGAGCTACCCGCGGTGATCGAATCCGGCTGGTTGAAGGTGATCACGTTGGTTTCCCACAGCAACTGCGGGGTGGTGACCTGCGTATCGGGCGGAAGCGGCGAGAACGGCAGGCAGGACGGATCGGACGGATCCACGCAGCCGGCGATGGTCGGGCCTTCTTCGCGGTTGTAAACGGTCAGGTTCACATCGACCGGAGCAGTGCCAGTGGTGCCGGCAGTCGGGAAGATGCGGGTGAACGGCGGAATCGCCGCGGCACCAACGATCGCCTGATCGACGTACTGGTTCTTGGTCGGGAAGGTGACCACCCATTCCGATGCCGCAGCGGCATCGGCCGAGGTCACGAACTCGTTGAACAGGGCGTCGTGCGAGAACACCGCCGAAACCGCGTCGATCGCCTGGGCCGACGGATAATCCGCGGTGATCAGGGTGCCGTTCGAGAACACGATCGCCTGTGCAAGACCCGGCGAGGTGTTCGCGTCAGACAATTTCGGGTTCAGGAGGCCCGGATTGGTGTGCAGGTTGATCGCACTGAACGCGTCGACCGCGTCGGCGTTGTAGGCATAGAACTTGCCGTTCACGACGTCAACGATCGAGGCGGAGCCGAACAGGCCGCCAGCCGGTGGGGTGATGTCGTTGTTCGGATCGGCCACCCAGTAAGCAGCCGCACCAGCCGCGGCAATCCAAGCGGTCTGGACCTGGCCGCAGTCGAGCGGCATGCCATTAGCCTGGTGGGTAATTGCGGACAGTGAACCTTCGTCGAAGTCACCGACTTCGCCCATTTCGATCATCTCGAAATGGCCTTCGCGGGTACGATCCAGCGTATCCGGGCCGGACTCGTTGTTCGGGCCGGAGTAACGGAAATTTTGGAACTGGGCATAGCGACGACCATCGGCGAGCTGCGGCAGACCGGAGTTGGTCTTGATCGGCGGCACAGTGCAGCTGTTGTCGTCGGTCAGCAGGTTGCCGGCGCCGGTATCGGTCAGACCGAACACGGCTGCGGTCCACACGTCGAACGGGGACAGGTACAGGTTGAAGTCGAGCACTTCGCGAGAGTTGCGACCCTCGAGGAAGCGGACCTTGACCGCCTTGCCCTGGTCGGTGGTGTTGACCACGGAGATCAGGGTGTTCAGGTTGTTGTTGACGGTGTAGTACGGATAGACCAGAACCTCACCCAGGCCATCCGGGTTGAGGTTGACGGCGTTCGCGACGCTGGCGAGGCCGGCCACGCCGGCGACGCCGGCGAGAATCGCGTTGCTCAGGGCATTCTTTCGCATGGGAAACTCCTAGTTGATCACAGGGCTTTTGTTCTGCTTGCACCGGCCACGCCCTGCCCCAAGGTTGAGACCTTGGGTGCGAACGGGACAGGCAACAGCACGGGCGATACTACGGCAACAACAACGGCTTTGCAACAGGACTTTGTGGAGCGGATCACAGAGCGGCTTCTTCCGGCAGGAAATACCAGCTTCCGTCGATCCGCAGCCAGCGCTCGTGGGCGAAGCCGAACTGGTCGGAGATCCCGGTGGCGGAGGACATGCGGATCTTGAAGTAGACCATGGTGCCGACCAGGCAGTTGTCCGGGCTGGCGCATTCGGCATTGGCGTACAACACCCGGTACCACTTGACCGGCCGGTCGGCCATCTCCTTTTGGTAGACGGCCCGGTCGTGGGCTGCACGGTAACCCGGCGTTAAGTAGTCGAAAGCCTGGTCGCCCTGCTTGGCGATCAGCAGGGCCCAGCGTTCGATCACCCGGCGTTCCAGCTCGGCCTTGGGATCGCGCGGCTGGTCGAGCTTGATCTGGTCGGTGCTGAGCGCGGGTTTGGCCGGGTCGTAGAGCGATTTCGGCACGTCTTCGCCCTCGGAAAACACGAACTGGCCGTCTTTGGCAATGCCACTTTGGCTGTTTTTGGCCTGCGCCTGAAACTCGGCCTGGGCCTTTTCGATGGCGGCCTGGTTGGGGGCGTTGGTTGTGGTCTTTTTGCCGCCGTCGCTGACACAGGCGGCCAGGGCGAGCAGGGCGACCAACAGTGAGGCGATCTTGGCAATTCGGAGCTGGGGCATGGTTTGGGTCGCTTGGTGGAGGTTGGAGGTTGCGGGTTAGAGGTCGGGGGTTGGGACTGGGCCCCGGCGTTCGCCGGGGTGACGGTGATTTTAACGGTTCCGTCGCATCCAGCGCTGGGCCCCGGCGTTCGCCGGGCGTTCCGTCTCCCCGGCGCAAGCCGGGGTCCAGTGAT
>JBGSKT010000501.1:0-2623 GCA_041741075.1 Lysobacterales bacterium | reverse complement strand
CTGCGTCGCTTCGCGGTGACCCTCCTCAAACGGGACACCTCGCCCGGCAGCATCAAGCGAAAGCGAAAACGGGCCGCCTGGAACCAAAACGAGCTCGCAAAGCTCGCCAGGATAACGACTTAACGTGCGGTTGCCCTGTGGATCGGCGCTAATGATATAGAGACCGAAACCCGAGCGCGGCGTAAATGAGAACTGGAGATCGTCGCCGTCTTGCAAAACACCGCCGTCGTCGGTCCCCAGGTACTGTGAACCTGACGTTGTGGCGAAATCGCTCTCGACCGTCAAATTGACGCTTCCGAAATTGTAGTCAATTGTTATGCCGTCGAGGGTCCCTCCCGTTGGCACAAGACCAACTGGTTGAGTGTCGAAGTCGAGCACCTGAACCGATTCGGGCGCCGCAGCGTCGAACGCCGCGCGGTCAACATAGGGAACGAGAACTGCAAGGCAGAAATCGCTTGCTGCAAGCAGTCCTAACAAAGCCGAAGCGGAAGCACGAAGCATAGATGCATTCTCAGGGCTGGCACTCTTTGGATGATGCAAAATGGTCAGCGTTGGCGGCGGGTCGTAGTGCTTATAACTCCGTGCCAATACCACTGTCCAGCGTTTACCAAAGACTTTTATCGTAATCGGCGGTGTCATGGCCCCGTTTGCACCCCAGATCCCGACGGAACGAGCTCAATCAGCACATCCCCACGCTTTGATTATGTAGAGCCAGCTTAATCGAGTGCGTCTTGGGTGCTAATTCACTGCCACTGCGTCAGGCACAGCCTGACCTACGAGCGCCGTCATCCTTGTGAGGAGTTCTTCACCGGTCGCGGGGATCGATAGCGTGACTGGCGCGTCGCCGGCGAGGGATTGGAGGGCGTTCTTTGCCGCTAGCCACACGGCGACGCCGAGCATCAGCGGCGGCTCGCCGACCGCTTTGCTGCCGTAGATGACTTCAACACTGGGCGCCCGCGGGCGCTGGAACAGGTCCAGGCGGAAGTCGTCGGGCACGTCGGCCACGGTCGGAATCTTGTAGGTGCTCGGCGCGTCGGTCAACAATCGACCGTCTTGGCCCCAACGCAGTTCTTCCGAAGTCAACCAGCCCAGTCCCTGCACGAACCCCCCTTCGATCTGGCCGCGGTCGATCGCTTCGCTCAGGGAATCGCCGACATCGTGCAGCAGCTCGACCCGCAGCAGGCGCTGCACGCCGGTGTAGCCGCAGACCTCAACCTCGCAGACCGCCGCGCCGAAGGCGAAATAAAAGAACGGGTGGCCCTGACCGCTGGCGGCGTCCCAGTGCAATCCCGGGGTACGGTAGAAGCCGGTGGCCGACAGGCTGATGCGCGCGTCATAGGCCGCCCGCACCAGCGCATCGAAGGCGAGCGACTGGCCGGGTGCGTGTTGCAAAAACACCCTATCCTCGGCGAATCGCACCGACTCCACGCCGCCGTCCAGCAACCGCGCCGCAACCGGGCGCAGCCGAGCGAGCAAGGTTTCGCAGGCGGCCTTGACTGCCTGACCATTCAGATCGGCGCCGCTGCTGGCGGCGGTGGCCGAGGTGTTCGGCACCTTGTCGGTGCTGGTCACCATCAGCCGGATGCGTTCCGGCCCGATGCCAAGGGTGCGACTGGCGACGGCCAGCATCTTGCTGTGCAGGCCCTGGCCCATTTCGGTGCCGCCGTGATTGAGCTGGACGCTGCCGTCCTGGTAGATATGCACCAGCGCCCCGGCCTGGTTGTATTCGGTCTTGTTGAAGGAAATGCCGAATTTGACAGGCGTGATCGCGATGCCGCGCTTGCGCATGGCGCTGCCGGCATTGAACGCGGCGATCTGCCCCCGGCGCGCGACAAAATCACTGCGCTGTTTCAGTTCGAACCACAGCGCGGCGATGTGGTTGTCGACCACCGGCTGGCCGTAGTGGGTCTGGTTGCGGTCCGGGCTCTCGCCCTCGCGATAGAAATTGCGCTCGCGCACCAGATCGGCGCTGATGCCGAGCGATCGCGCGATGCGGTCGATGATTTCTTCGCCGACCAGCATGCCCTGCGGCCCGCCAAAGCCACGGAACGCCGTATTCGAGGCAAGGTGGGTCTTGCCGATCCGGCCGGTGATTTCGGCGTTGGGCAGGAAGTAGGCGTTGTCGATATGCACCATCGCGCGCAGCAGCACCGGCGGCGAAAGATCGGTACTCCAGCCGCCGTCGGCAACCAGCTCGGCACAAAGGGCGAGAATCTGGCCACGTTCGTCAAAGCCAACCTCGAAGCGGGCGAAAAACGGATGCCGCTTGCCGGTCAGTTGCATGTCCAGGCTGCGCGGCAGTTTGATCCGCGCCGGTCGTCCGGTGTGCAGCACGGCCAGCGCCGCTGCGGCGGCAAAGGCATTGGCCTGGGTCTCCTTGCCGCCGAAGCCGCCGCCCATGCGCAGGCAGCGGCAGATCACCCGATGCGCGGGAATGCCGAGCACGTGCGCGACCACCAGCTGGGTCTCGGTCGGGTGCTGGGTCGAGGCGGTGACCAGGTAATTGCCTTCGGAATCCAGGCTCACCCAACTGGTTTGGGTTTCCAGATAGAAGTGATCCTGGCCGCCGATGCTGAGCTCGCCGTGCAAGCGCTGCGGTGCAGCGGCCAGCGCCGCCCGCGCA
>JBGSKT010000500.1:0-2574 GCA_041741075.1 Lysobacterales bacterium | reverse complement strand
TGCGGCCGGCTCGGCCGGATCGGGCCGCGGCGATGAAGGAACGCAGCGCCGCGGTCGCGCACGATGCCTGGTTCCGGGGCGAGGTCGAGGCCGCCTTGGCTACACCCGATCCGGCGTATCGGGACGCGGATGCGGTCTTTGCGGACCTGCGGAACTACGCGATCGAACTCGACGCCCGGCGCGCGAATACATGATCCTTCGGATTTCGGCGGCGGCCGAGGCCGACCTTCGCGCCCTCATCCTGCACGGCATCGGGCAGGGGCTTGCGGATCCGGTCGGCTTCGTGGACCGTCTGCAAGCCCGGCTTTCGGTGTTGAGCGAGCACCGCGCGGCCGGCCGCCCTGGCCGGATCGCCGGCACCCGTGAGCTGGTGCTCACCGGTACGCCGTACATCGCGGTCTACACCATCGAGGACAGCGCGGTGTGCGTGCGCCGCATTCTGCACGGCGCGCAGCAGTGGCCGTGACCGGGCGCTGGCCAGCGCCCCCGCCGATTATTTCGCGTGTGCCTTGTGCGCTTCCACGTAGGAGCGAAGTACAGCGTTGATGCGCGCCTGATAGCGCCTGCCGGTGTGCCGAAAGAAGTCCAACACATCCGCGTCAAGGCGTAGCGTGATCTGCTGCTTCTTATCCGGCGGTTCAGCCACCTTCACCCATGCAGCGTCCGGCAGATAAGGCGCGTCGGTGTAGTCGATGCGTTCATCGGGCATCGCTGCCACAGCGTCCAGCCGTGCCTTCTGCGCGTCGCTGAGGACTGGCCGCAGCTTCAGGTCAAGGGTTCGCTTCACGGTATTGCTTTCGTTCGCTCGCATTGGCTTTCCTCGCAGAGATAAGGCGGACTGTCTCCTCATTCCGGATCGTGTAGACCACGTACAACACAGCCGAGTAAACCGCCCCGATGGTTGCCCAACGGTCTTCGCTGTAGTCCTCGCGTCCGTCGTAGCTTTCGATACGCCCATCGTCGTAGAAAACGAGTGCCGCATCCTCGAAAGAGACGCCGTGCTTTTGCAGGTTCAGTGCCGCCTTACCGGCATCCCATTCAAGTTCCATGCAGAAAGTGTAACTATATTCGTGGTTACACGAAACCTGCCATCGCGACCCATCCCGCACCGCTGCGCGTCGAGACCCTGCGCCTGCAGGGTAGGGTTTTAGCGAGTCTTGCCCACCGCCAAGTCGGGCCCTGGGGGATGCAAGGGGATCCCATTCCGGCGCGCGGTCCGGCGCGGTCGCCGACGGCGGGTTCAGCCAAGCATTTCCTGCGCCAGTGGTTCCAGCAGTTCGCGTCGCCAGTCGGTGCAATCGGCCGGCCACTGCTGTTCGCGAACGCGGCTTTCGAGCAGCCGTCGGCTGGCCAGGGTGCTGGGTTCCAGGGCGAGTTCCCGGGCCAATTGGGCGACCCGTTCGCGCAGTTGATTGAGCGCAGCCTCGGCCTCGCGGCCGAGCGGCGCCGGGGCCGCGGCGAATCCCGGTTCGGCCTGGGGATCGGCCAATAGCGCCAGCACTTCGGCGGTCAGCCGACGAGGGAAGGCGCGGCACTCCTTGAGTCGGGCCAACAAGGTCGGGCCGGAATCCGGCGGATCGAGCGCCAGTGCCAGGGCGCTGTGGTTGTCCAACACCCAGTTGCGTGGACGGTCGATTTCGCGGGCGGTGCGTTCGCGCCAATGCAGCAGGGCATGCGCGCGCAGTTGTACTTCGAGCGGCAGCCGCGAAGCGGTACGGATATCATGCTGCGGATTGCTGGGCCAGGCGCCGTCGCTGCCGGCCGCGATCTGGCGGGCGCCGTCCTGCCATAGCCAGTCGATCCGTCCGAGTCGCTGCAGCCGTTCGCCCAGATGGTCGGCCAGCGCCTGCAGGTGGATGACATCATCGGCGGCGTAGGCGATCTGTTCTGCAGACAGGGGCCGGCGCATCCAGTCGGAGCGGGTCTCGCTCTTGGCCAGATCGACGCCGAGCACCAGGGCGACCAGCTTCTGATAACTGAGCGCAGCGCCGAGGCCGAGCAGGGCCGCCGCGATCTGGGTGTCGAACAAGGCAGTACAGGTTTTCTCCGACAGTGGCCGCAGTGCGACCAGATCCTCGCTCGCGCTGTGCATCAGCCAGCTGCCACCGTTGTGCAGGGCGGCGGCGAGCGCGCCCAAGTCGGTGAAAGCGAGTGGGTCGATCAATGCGACCCGGTCGGGCAGCGCAATCTGCAACAGGGCGAGCCTGGGCCAGTAGGTGCGGATGCGTTCAAACTCGGTATCCAGCGCGTGCTGCCGGGCCGAGCCGATTTGCGCAACGACGGATTCGAGTGCGGCTTGGTCGGCGATCCATTCGGGCATTGTCTTGTCTTGTTCAGGCGGCAGCGGCTAAGGTGGATCCAGTGTAGTGAGAATTGCGCCGAACCATGGCGGAGCGTTCACATCGAAAAGAACAGTTGGGCGCGGTGGTCGGCGTCGGCCTGCTCGCGTTCGCGATTGCCTGGCGCTGGCTGCTACCGGCAATTGATGACTGGCGTGAGTCGGCCGGAACGAACCTGGCCGAGCCGGTTACCGGTCAGCCGCCGCAACCGCTGGCCGTGCCGGCCCCCGGTGCC
>JBGSKT010000499.1:0-7114 GCA_041741075.1 Lysobacterales bacterium | reverse complement strand
AAGGTGACATCTTGCTGGTCTTTTGCCCCATCTGCTTCGTTCCGCAAGGGGTTACATAGTCGGACTATGCGCCCCCTTGCGTGCCTCGCAGATGGGGCAAAATCCTTCGCGATCTGCCACCTTTATTGGTTTACAACGCCTTAGGCATGCGCGGGAACGCTGAACGTTGTTACCAGCGGATGTCCTGGTGCGGAAATAGGAAACTCCGACAGATACAGAGACGTAGCCTCTTGCAGATTGGCGATAGCCTCTTCAACAGTTTCACCCTGCGTAGTGGTGCCTGTCTCTGGATTCAAGGCCACGTAGCCGCCTTCTTCGGCGCGAGTGAGTACTGCGGTCAGTTCCATGGCTTGACTCCCGTGTGGAAAGTCCCATTGTCGCTCATTCGTGGTAGTGGTGCCCAACGCCAAAGCTAAGCCGCCGCCGCGCGGCAACGGTGGTGCTCGGCGCTCCCAGGTGCGCGGCGTTCTCGGGTGCGCGGCGTTCCCGGGTGCGCGGTACTTGTCCGCCCTTCCGTCGCCCCGGCGAACGCCGGGGTCCAGTGCTTTTGACGGTTCCGCCGCATCCAGCGCTGGGCCCCGGCGTTCGCCGGGGTGACGGTGGTTTCTGTCTTCTGTCTTCTGTCTTCTGTCTTCTGTCTTCTGTCTTCTGTCTTCTGTCTTCTGTCTTCTGTCCTCTGTCCTCTGTCCTCTGTCCTCTGAACCTCACATCCCCTTCAAGGTGCTGGTCAGGATCTGCGCAGTCGCTTGCACCACCGGGATCACCCGCTCGTACTGCATGCGGGTCGGGCCGATCACCCCGATCACGCCCAGGCTCTGGCCACCGGCACCGTAGGGAGCGGTGACCATGGTGCACGGCCCGAGCGGGGCAAATCCGGATTCCTCGCCAATGAACAGGCGCACGCCATCGGCGTTGACACAGCCATCGAGCAGACGCAGCAATTCACGTTTGCGCTGAAACGCCTCGAACAATTCGCGCAGGCGGCCGACATCTTCGAGACCGCCGGCGCCCATCAGATTGGTCTCGCCGACCACCATGACGTCGTCGCCCTGCCCGCCCCGAAACGATGCGTCGGCAATCGCGATCGCGGCGCGCAGCACCTGGTCGATCGAGTCGCGCGCCGCCTCCAGGTCGGCAACCAGACGGCGTCGGATCTGGTCCAGCGACAGGCCGGAGAAGTTCTGGTTCAGGTAATTGGCGACCTGCTCAAGCTCGCCGGCCGCGAACGCCCGCGGCAGCTCCAGGATCCGGTTCTGCACCTCGTTGTCGGTGAACACCAGGATCACCAGTACCCGGTTCGGCGCCAGTGCAACGAAATCGATCTGGCGGAAGGCGAATTGCTCGCGCTTCGGCACCGTCACCAGACCGACGAAGTGGGTCAGTTGCGACAATACCCCGGAGACCCGCTTGAGAACTTCCTGGGTACTGGCGCCGCCCGGAATCTCGCGCTGCATCTGGGCCAGGTCGTGCTCGTGGATCGGCTTCAGCTCCAGCAACGAATCGACGAACAGACGGTAGCCCTGCGCGGTCGGAATGCGTCCGGCCGAAGTATGCGGCGCCGCCACCAGTCCGAGCTCCTCCAGGTCCTGCAAGACATTGCGGATCGTCGCCGCGCTCAGATCGAGCCCGGAAGTACGCGCCAGGGTGCGCGATCCGACCGGCTCGCCCTCGCGCACATAAATCCCGATCAGCGCCCGCAACAGGTGGCGGGCGCGGGCATCGAGCAGGTGGCGGGAATGGCGCATGGTCGGGCGGGATCCTCGGTCAGAACAGGCACGGGACCGCGAGTATGACAAATCCGCAACGATGCGGTCGCCGCCAACCACCGTCGCGGCCGGCCCGCGCTCCGACCGACCGGTCTCCCGCTTCCCGATTCGCAACCGGATCCGGGACTTGGGCCGGCGGGCCCAACGCTTGGAAACGTCACCAGATCACGACTGAGGTGTGACGCCAGGGCGATGCAGTGCGCCACGAAAAGCGGGCCATTGCGGCCCGCTGCATTTCCGATAAGCCGAAGACGGATCAGAAGCCCACATTCAGGGCAACCATGACCGAGTGCACACCGCCGGTAAGTTGGTCGAATGCGTCATCGTCGTAGTAATCGACGACGTAGTTGGCACCGATGCGCATCGCTTCATTGAGGCGATATTGCACGCCCAGCGCAAGACTGTGTACAGCATTGTCGATGCGGCCATCGATAAGCGGAAGAGACGCGAGAATGGCACCGCTCGCGGTCGTTCCAGTCGATTCCGAATAGCTGTAATTGGCGGTGTACGTCAGATCGTCGTTCGCAATCCAATTGCCACCGGCGTTGAGCACGTAAGTGTCGACGTCGTAGTTGGAGCCATCGCGCAGGAAGAAGATCGTGCTGCCACCCGGCGCTTCAAAGCGGCGACGATTGGACCCGAAAAAAAGTGCCTCGAAATCATCCTGCAACCAGGTGAACCCAAGCTGGGCGCTAACCCACTCGCTGGGATTCAGGTTTACCGAAAGTCCCGCCGATTGCGCGGTCCGCTCGATGTCTTGCGTGGCCAGGTTGCCGTCGGTTCCGACGATCGAGTGATCGTTGTTGCTCTTGTCGGTGTAGTTGTAGTAACCACTGAAGAAAGTGCCGCCTGACGAGACATAGGTCAGCGTGCTCTTGACCTTGAACTGTTCTTCGGGTTCGGTGACCAGTGCGGTCTGGCTCGCCCACAGATACGATGGTGTCACCCGCAGGCTCAGTCCCTTGCCCAACTGGGAATTGATACGCAGGGACACTTCGTCGTAGCTGGTGTGCTCGCTGTAGAACGAGCGCTCGGCCGAAATGCCATTAACCGCCGGCGGCCCGAGTGTACTGTTGTGGAAGGTGAGGTCACGATCCTTGCCCTCATGCTTCCAGCCGAGAACAAAGTTGCTCTTGATGGCACGATTGCGGTAACTGGCGCTCAACCCGTAGGTGTCCGACTCGATCTGGTTGATGCGCACGCCCAATTGTTCAGCGCCAACCGGATCGATCAAGCCGGCAACCGGGAAAGATGAGTCATTGTCGCGCTGGTAGTACTTGTAAAAGCCTTCCAGTCCGACGCGTGAAAACAGGTTGCGCGAGAACGTGACATACGCATTGTCGGTCTGGATTTCGCCGTTGTCGAAGCCCAACCGTTGTTGCGGTTGCGTGAACGTATCCTGCTCCAATCGGGATTGACCGTAGCCGGCAGCAAAAGCCACGCCGGCAAAAGTCTTGGCCAAACGCAGCCCGTGCGAGACCAGATTGCTGTCCGCGACGAACCCCAAGGGCCGGGTGCTGTCGCCGCCGGTGTTGTACTGCCAGCCGGCCGCCAGATACTGGGCGACATCGGCGTGCGTACCGTTAGGCGCGTTGTTGTCATATTTGTCCCAGGAGAACGTGTACGAAGCCTGGAAAAGATCGTGCGGCGTCACCATCGCCGTCGCCGAGACGCGGCGATTGGTTTCGTCCACTTCCTGAGAAAACCCGCGCCAACGCTGCAAAACCCGCGCCGCAGTTTGGGCATTGGTGCCCGCTTCGCGAATATCGCCGCCGCCTAATGCGTAGTTGAACAACTGGCGCCCATCGCGCTCGTAGCCATCGTACTTCACTGCCAGAGAGCCGTTACCGCCAAACAGAGCCGGTTTGGCCTTGGCGCCCACACCATAGGTGGAGCGCTTGATGTTGAAGTTGCGGTTGTCGGTGTCGTCGTTGTATTGCGCGATATAGCCCGAATTTGCGTTGGTCTGCGCCGGAAAGAAATAGCTGGCGTCGGTGCCGCCGGCAACCTGTCCGGGGCTGAACAGATAATCGATGCCCCCGGTCGCGGAACGGAACTGGTTGAAGTAGCCGGTAACGGCGAATGCCTCACGGTTCACTTCAACGGAGTTGCGGTGGTTATAGCGACCGAAGCCGAGCCGCTCGAGAACGAGCAGGTCGCGATCGGCATCCGCTATCACCAGGTGAAAATCGGCGTCCAGCCAGACGTCTGAACGGCGGTCGTTGCCCAATCCGTTCCGGTAGTCGTAGCGCTCCAGAAACTGGGTGCGATCCGCCCCAAAACCACTGAAATAGTCGTAAAAGAACAGCTTTGGTGTGACCTCTCCGGTCGTTGTGGTACCGCTTTCGCCATCATCGGGACCGGCAGCGCTCTGCGCGACGGCATCGGGGGCGTACAGCGCCGCTATCGCAATCGACAGCGCAACCGACAGAAGTGAGTGTTGGTGTTGGCAAGTATGGGTATTCATGACGTTGTCTCCGATAAGCATCGAATGCGTTCGATGTCTCGTGCCCGCGCGGATCGCCTCAGGCTACCTGCGGGCGCGAGGCATCATGCCCCGCTGGCGCCCCGGGAACACCTCTCCCGGTGACGCCGTTAACGGGTGGGCGTCAGCGACGGCGCCGGCCCGCTGCGACGATTCAGTAGCGCAAATGTTCGTCTTGCTGGCTGCCGTGTACCGAGCTGTGGCAATTGCTGCAACCTCGCAGCAGCGCACCGGAAACCGGTTGTGCCAACGCCTCCGGTGTCGTGGCATTCGAGCCAAGCTGACCGTGACGGTTATTGGGAAGCGAGTGGCATTGCAGGCACAGCATCGGTTGTGCGGCAACCAGCAGGCGGCGGGTCGGGGCACCATGCGGGTCGTGGCAATTGGCGCAATCCTCCACTGCGGGAACGTGCTCGAACGCGAACGGGCCGCGCAAACGCTGGTGGCAAGTCAGGCACTGTTCGGTATTGCTGGCGAGCGACACCTTCTTGCTGGAATGCTGGTCGTGGCAACCCACGCAAGAAACGCCACCCTCCTGAACCGGATGGTGCGAGGGCATGTCGAAGCGCGCCAGCACATCCTGGTGGCAGGTAGCGCACAGTTTCGAACTGTCGTCGGCCTTGACCAATTTCAAGTCGTTGCCATCCACTTTCGGTGCGTGGATGCCGTGACAGTCGGCGCAAACGACGCCGGCGCGATTGTGGTCGGAAAACGCGAAGTTCATGTGCTCGCTGTCGTTCTTGTGGCAGGCCATGCATTGCTTGGTTCCCGGAAAACCCGGAGAAGTTTTGCGCGGGCTCTTGGCGGTCGCGTGCGCCTGAGCGTCTTTGTGGCAGGTGGCGCACTCGCCGTGAAACACATGGATTTTGCTTTCGCCTTCGTGGCACTCCACACAGAAGCTAGCGGTGCTGGGCACGCTCGACCCCAGCTCCGGCAAGTCCGTGGGTTCGGCGGCACCGGCTGCGCCGGCCACGCCGAGCGTCGCCACCATTAGCGCGCGTGCGACGATGGACATCGAATATTTCATGGTAATTCTCCCAAGCAGTTGCTGCGGTGAGTGGCGCTTGCGCGCGCACCCTTCCTCGACACGGAACCGCACCGCTGTGGCGGGGCTGCTTGGTCCTGAATAGCGCCCGACTACGTCGCCAGCGGCCGCGAACACTCAGCAGCAACGCTGTCCGGGCCGCACCGGACGACGCTTCGGCGTCGCCTCTGGCAAGTCTCACTGGCGGTTTTTGCTGGCATACGCATGTGAATATTTCGTATCGCCAGACTACACCCGGCCCGGGCGCTGGCAATTGACCCAGGTCAAGAACAGGGCAACCGATCGCGATACCCCCACCGGTTTATGGGCCGGCGCCCCTCGCTGCGATCGACTCGCGGTGGGATTTGCACCGACAAGAGTGCGCCCATGCTGGGCGCCCCATAAAAAAGGGCGGGCCATTGTGGCCCGCCCGGTGAAGTTTGCGAGGTCGCTCAGTTGGCGACTGGGTCCGCCTCGGGCGCAGGATCCGCGACCGGCTCCGCTTCTGCCGCTGATGGCGCGGGTTTCTCGGCGGGCGGCGTCGGCATGCGTCCACGCACCGGCAGATCGCGCGGTCCCAGCGGCCCTTCGGGTTCGGTGTGGGCAATGCCAAAGTGGCAATCGATGCAGGTCATGCCCTCGGCGTCGCCCTTGGCGTGCCGTTTCTGCGCCCGCGCGGACTGCAAGTCGACGCTCATCGAGCCGCGAACATGGCAGTTGCGGCATTCCAGCGAGTCGGTATCTTTCATCCGCTGCCACACCAGCAACGCCATCTGGTAACGCCTGGCCTCGAACTTTTCGCGTGTGTTGATGGTGCCGCGCAGCGCGTGATACAGCTCGCCGGTGGCCTCAAACTTGCGCTTGATCAGGGCGACTGGCTCATGCGGCACGTGGCAATCGGCGCAGATCGCACGCACGCCGCTGCGGTTGGTGTCGTGGATGGTTCCCTGGTATTCGGCGTAGACGTTTTCGCGCATTTCGTGGCACGAGATGCAGAACTTTTCGGTGCTGGTCCAGGCCAGGCCGGCGGCGCCACCAACGACCAGCGTCATCGCGACCAGCAGCGCCAACAGGGCAACCCAAACGATGCGGAACCAACCCCAGGAACGAAGCGAACCAAAAACCTTTTTCATGTCACTCCTCCAAAAAAACCGGCACCCGGCGCACCTCGCCGGTGCGGCGAGGCGATCGGCAAAGCGCTTGGCCGAAGCCTTGCGCTTTGATCGGTAGAACCCATCAGCGCGACAGAATCCACTTCACCAGATTGTCGATCTTGCCGGCATCTTTGGTCTTGACCACGCCATGATCTTCCTCTTCACCGTCTATTTTCACCGGGTGGCTGTTGCTCACCCAGTCGGTCAGCTTGGCGATCGCTTCGGGGTCGTCGCAATATTTCTCGGCGACCGACGCGTACGATGGGCCGTCCTTCTTCTTGTCGATGCTGTGGCAGGTCATGCACTTGCTGGCCTTGAGCAGGCTCATTGCGTCCGCTTCATTCGGTGCCTTGTCGGTTGCCGTTGCCGGGCCGCACAGCACCAACGCCAATGTTATGCCGAGTACGCTGATTTTCATGACAGACCCTCGTTGGTAGGAAATCGCATGGTACAGCCGAAAGCGCCAGCATCGTGGACCTGGCAAGCCGGCGGGCTTCTGGATTGGATCGCCAGCATCCTTTCGTGTGGAACGGATTCTGCGCCGCCTCGCTGGTGGACTTGTTGACCAAAGTCAACTAACAGCGAACGGTTGCCCCCGGCGGACTGCCCCGCGCGGCACATGCCGCGGCCGCCCCATCGACTCGGCTTTGCGGCAAGCGCCCGAACCCCGCACGGACCCGGGCGC
>JBGSKT010000498.1:0-5029 GCA_041741075.1 Lysobacterales bacterium | reverse complement strand
CCAATCTGGCCCGGGTCGGTTTCCGCAATGGCCGCATCGCCCTGTTGCGCAGCGAGCAACGCGCGCCGCCGGCCGAGCCGCGCGGCTGGGTGGTATTCGTTTATCAAAACCTGGGTGCCGGCTGGAACCTGCAAAGTACCTTGCGCTCGGCCCCCGACGATCCGCCGGCGACCATCCTCTATGATCTGGCCCTGTCGGCAGACCGGCTGGTCCTGAGCAGTGGTGATGCGCTCGACAATGTGTTGCGGACGCGGGTGCACTCTTTCCGTTTCGACGGCAGCGCCTGGCAAGCGCTGCAAAGGCTCGATCAGGCGCCCGGCAGCTTTCAGTTCGGCCGCCACCTGGCGCTGGAGAACGACCTGCTGGTGGTCGAATCATTTCCGCTCGCCCCGGTCGCCGACAACTTCGCCGCGCCGCTAAGGCTGTATCGGGCCGATGCCGATGTCTGGCGCCACGCGGCGGATTTTCTGCCGGCACTGGCGCCGATCGGGCAGGGTCGCCTGCTCGATTTCAACGCGCCCCTGCTCCGGGATGGCCGCCTGTTCGCCGGCGGTCGCCGCGAAGGCCCCGGGGTCAGCAGCCACAGTCATGGTGTTATTTTCGAATTCGCAGCGCTCGACCCGTTGTTTGCCGACGGATTGGAGTAGAAGTGGCGGTGAGGTAGCCCGGATGGAGCGCAGCGGCTCTCAACAGCGGAGCTGGTCAATCCGGGGCCGATGGTCGGATGTCTAGGCGCTCCATCCGGGCTACTCCGCTGTTTATTCCTCGTTTCCCAACACAATCATGCCCAAGCCAGCAAAGTCAGCCCGCCATGCAACATCGCCCCCCGGCAAGCTCCGCATCATCGGCGGTCGGCTGCGTGGCTCGAAGATCGAGGTGGCGGCCAGCCCCGGCCTGCGGCCGACGCCGGAGCGGCTGCGCGAGACCCTGTTCAACTGGCTGCAACCCTGGATCGATGGCGCCCGCTGCCTGGATCTGTTCGCGGGCAGTGGGGTGCTCGGCATCGAGGCCGGGTCGCGCGGCGCGGCTTCGGTGGTGTTGGTCGAACGCGATCCGGCCCTGGCCGCGCGCATCAGCGCCAATCTCCAGCGCTTGAAGATGCCCGGTACGGTGAAGTGTATGGCCGCATCCGGGTTCCTCGGCCAGCCGGCCGAGCCCTTCGATATCGTGTTTGTGGATCCGCCATTCGCCGCAAATTGCTGGTCGGAAATCGCGCAGATGCTCGCACAGGGCGCCTGGCTGGCCGATAATGCCTTGATTTATCTGGAATCGCCGCGTGATTCGGTGATCGAGGTCGCGGCCGATTGGCGCGTGCTGCGAGAAACCAGCGCGGCTTCGGTACGCGCATTGCTCTACCAGCGTCAGGCCCGGCTGCGTTAAGCTAGCGTTAGCGCCGCATTCGGGCGCGGCCAGGGTTTTCTTCCATGCGCCAGGACAAGTTTCGCGGGTCTCCCCGGGTTGCGGTCTATCCGGGGACCTTTGATCCGCTCACCAACGGTCATATCGACCTGGTCGAACGGGCGACGCCACTGTTCGAACAACTGGTCGTCGCGATCGCCGACAGCCCGGTCAAGGGGCCGTCGTTTTCGCTGGCGCAACGCATCGAGCTGGCCCATATCGCCCTCGATCACTTGCCCAATATCCGTATCGTCGGATTCGACTCGCTGCTCGCCGACCTGGTGCGCGAGGTCGGCGCCGGTGTGATCCTGCGCGGCCTGCGCGCGGTCTCGGATTTCGAGTACGAATTCCAGCTGGCCAGCATGAACCGACACTTGATTCCGCGCGTCGAGACGCTATTTCTCACTCCGGCGGAGCAGTACAGCTTTATCTCATCGACGCTGGTGCGCGAGATCGCACGACTCGGTGGTGATGTTTCCGGTTTTGTTCATCCTGCCGTCTGCGCTGCGCTCAGCGAGCGTTTCCGTTCGGTTCGTTCCGCCGCCACTCCTGAAAAAACGGGGACCATGCCATGACCACATCCATCCTGCGCAATCTGTTGCTCGCCTTGATCCTGGGTTTGTCCCTGGTCGCCTGCAAGAAGGAAGAAGCACCGCCTCCGGCAGTCGTCGAAGTGGTCACGGCACCGACCGACGCGGCCGATCTGGCCGGCTGGAAAAAATATCTGGGGGCCACGGTCAAAGCCAACATGGAGGGCATCCGCCAGCGCCCGTTCGTGTATTTCGTGCCGGCAGTCAGTGACGAGGAATCCCAGCGCCAGTACGACGCCCAGCTCGAGACCGTGCAGGATACGATCGCGCGCGGTGTGATGCCGGGCAATATGCTGGCCTTCGGTTCGCCCGATACCACCAAGCTCGCCGACCTGGTGGTGGCCGCGTTCAAGTCGGCAACCCCGGGCGCATTGAAAAATGTGCGGGTGCTGGTGATCGGCGCGGTTGCCGACCAGGAACGCATGGCCGAAGCGGTCAAGGCGTCGGAAGCCGAATTTGTGTTCGTCGAAGCCAATTGAGCGAACGCCGATGCCCGACGGCGGACTGAGTTCTGTCGTCGCCGGCTGGCCGAGACCAACATGGCCCTGTTGATCACCGAGCAGTGCATCAACTGCGACGTCTGCGAACCGGTCTGCCCGAATCAGGCGATCCGTGCCGGCACGCTCATTTACGAGATCCGCTTCGACCACTGTACCGAATGCGTCGGCCATTTCGATGCGCCGCAGTGCGTGGCGATCTGTCCGGTCGACTGCATCGAGATCGACGCCTCGGCGCCGGAAACGCGGCAGCAGCTCGAATTCAAATACTGTGCCTTGGTGGCGAAGGAGTTGGCGGCATGAATCCAGTTTGGATGTTCTGGCGCAGGCCCGGTGGAGCCGCGTTGGCGGTGGTGGCGTGGCTCGCGTTTACGAGCCTGGCCGGCGCCGCAGAGAATGCCGCACGCCCCGGCCACGCGGCGATTGCCAGCGCCCACCATCTGGCCACCGATGCCGGCTTCGAGGTGTTGGCCAAAGGCGGCAATGCCTTCGATGCCGCGGTCGCGGTGACGGCCGCTCTGGCCGTGGTCGAGAACAGCAGTTCCGGCATCGGCGGCGGCGGCTTCTGGCTGTTGCACCGCGCCAGTGACGGCAAGCAGGTGTTCATCGACGGCCGCGAAACTGCGCCGGCCGCAGTAACGGCCAGCGACTATCTGGATGCCGCGGGCAAACTCGACCGCGACAAAAGCATCAATGGCGCGCTCGCCGCCGGCATTCCCGGCGAACCCGCAGCGCTGGTGCTGATCGCCGAAAAATATGGCCGGGTGCCGATCAAAGTGTCGCTGGCACCAGCGATCCGCCTGGCCCGCGACGGCTTTCCGCTGGAGCGGCGTCTGGCCGAAATGATCGCCATGCGCCGTGAGGTGCTGCTGCGTTACCCGGCCAGCCGCAAGGTCTACCTGCGCGATGCTGCGGTGCCCAAGCTGGGCGAAACCATTCGGCAGCCGGAGCTGGCGCGCACCCTGGAACGCCTGGCCGAACAGGGCTTCGACGGCTTCTATCGCGGCCCGACCGCGGCCGCACTGGTCAAGGGCGTGCGCGCCGCCGGCGGCAACTGGAGCTTAGCCGACCTGTCCGGCTACCGGGCGATCGAGCGCGAACCGCTGCGCTTTCGTCATCACGACACCGAATTGATTTCGGCGCCGCCACCCTCTTCGGGCGGGGTGATCCTGGCGACCATTTTCAACATCATCGAAGGTTACGACTTCGCCGCCCTCGGCCGGGTCGATCGCGTACACCTGCTGGTTGAGGCGATGCGTCGTGCCTATCGCGATCGCAGCTTCATCCTGGGCGATCCGGACAGCGTGCCGATGCCAATCGAACTGCTGACCAGCAAGGCCTACGCCGCCGGCTTGCGTTCGGCGATCCGCATGGACCGCGCGACACCGTCGGCGGCATTGCCCGAGGGTCCGGTCGTGGTCGGCGGCACCGACACCACACATTTATCGATCATCGACGCCGATGGCAACCTGGTCGCGGCCACTGCCAGCGTCAATCTGCCGATGGGCGCGGGGCTGATCGTGCCCGGCACCGGCGTGCTGCTCAACAACGAAATGGACGATTTCGCGCTGGCCCCGAACCAGGCCAATGCCTATGGCCTGATCGGCACCGATGCCAACGCGCCGCATCCGGGCAAGCGCATGCTGTCCACCATGTCGCCGACCATCGCCTTCGGCCCGGACCGCATCGCGGTGATTGGCACCCCCGGCGGCAGCCGCATCGCGACCATGGTCGCGCTCGGCCTGGTCGGGTTTTTTGATGGCGCCGATGCCGGGCAGATCGTGGCCGCGCCGCGCTTCCATCATCAATATCTGCCCGATGCGATCTCGGTCGAAGCGCTAGCGCTCAGTGCCGCAGAGATTGCCGAACTGCAGGCGCGCGGGCATAAGCTCGAAGTCGCCGGCCGCAGCTGGGGCAATATGAACGTGGTCATCTGGGACCGGTCCGAGAACCGCCTGCACGCCGCCAGCGACCCGCGCGGTCTGGTCGGCAAGGCCGAAGTAAAGTGAAACCGCGATGAGGCTCTGGTCCCTGCTCGGCAACTCGCAGAAACTCGACGGCGGCGCCATGTTCGGCAATGCGCCGAAGGCGGTGTGGTCGAAATGGTTGCCCGCCGACGACCAAAACCGCGTGCCGCTCGCCTGCCGTGCCCTGCTGGTCGAAGATCTGGACGGCAAGCGCGTACTGTTCGAAACCGGCATCGGCGCCTTCTTCGAACCCAAGTGGCGCGAACGCTACGGCGTAGTCGAAGACCGTCACGTCCTGCTCGAATCCCTGGCCGCGATCGGATATCAACACCAGGACATCGACGCGGTGGTGCTGTCGCATCTGCACTTCGACCACGCCGGCGGTCTGCTCTCCGCCTGGCAGGACGGACAGCCGCCGCAGCTGCTGTTTCCGAACGCGCACTACATCGTCGGCGCCGAAGCCTTCGCCCGCGCCGAACAGCCGCACCCGCGCGACCGCGCATCGTTCATCGCGGAACTGCCGAGCCTGCTCAAAGACAGCGGGCGGCTGGAACGGGTCAGCGGCGCGCACTCGGCC
>JBGSKT010000497.1:0-3823 GCA_041741075.1 Lysobacterales bacterium | reverse complement strand
ATCTATGCGTCTAATGTATATTATGTCAACTATAACGCCACCGCGTCGGCGTTCGCGCAGTGTCGCTACCGCCGGGTCTTTTCATTTCCTGGCGGTTGCAGCGGCGTCAGCGAGCGCAACAGCGAGTGCGCCAAGTTCGGGCTCGCCCCCGCCAGCTAGGCGGCGCAGCAGGCGATCATCGGCGGTCGCCAGTTGCAGCCCGCGGTCGCGCGCCAGCGCAAGATAAGTCTGGTCGGATTGCGCAGGATTGCGCGTTCGTATTTCTTGGGAGAACCGGGTCGTCCTGTCCCGGCCCGTCCGTTGGGCCTCAGGAACGGCCTACTGCCCTACAATCGCGGATCGACCGCTGGCGAGGCTGCAAACCCGTGTTCAACAAGATACTGATTGCCAATCGCGGCGAGATCGCGGTTCGGGTGATGCGCAGCTGCCGGCGGCTGGGTGTGGCGACGGTGGCGGTGTATTCCGAAGCCGATGCCGATGCGCTGTTCGTGCGAATGGCCGACCAGGCGCTGCCGATCGGTGGCCCGGCGCCGGCCGATTCCTATCTGCGCATCGATGCGCTACTGGCGGCGGCGCGGCAAAGTGGCGCGGAAGCGATTCATCCCGGCTACGGCTTTCTGTCCGAGAGCGCCGAGTTCGCCTCGGCGGTCGAGACTGCCGGCCTGGTTTTCATCGGGCCGCGCGCCGAGTCGATGCGCCAGCTCGGTTCCAAGGCCGGGGCCAAGGAGCTGATGCAGCGCCATGGCGTGCCGGTGGTGCCGGGCTACACCGGCGCCGACCAGGATGCCGCCCTGCTCGCCCGCGAGGCTGAGCGGATCGGCTATCCGCTGATGATCAAGGCGGCCCATGGCGGCGGCGGCAAGGGCATGCGTGTGGTGCAGCAGGCCGCGCAGTTCGCCGAGGCGCTGGCTTCGTGCCAGCGCGAGGCAAACAACGCCTTCGGCCGCGACCGGGTGCTGCTCGAACGTTATGTCGAGCGGCCGCGGCATATCGAAGTGCAGATTTTCGGCGACCGCTTTGGCCAGCTGATCCACCTGAACGAGCGCGAGTGTTCGGCGCAGCGGCGCTACCAGAAGGTGCTGGAGGAATCGCCTTCGCTGTTTCTCGATGCCACCCGGCGTGCCGCCATGGGCGCCGCTGCGGTCGCGGCCGGGCAAGCGGTCGGTTATCAGAATGCCGGCACCGTGGAGTTCATCGTCGCTGCCGATGGCGATTTCTATTTCATGGAGATCAACACCCGTCTGCAAGTGGAACATCCGGTCACCGAGATGGTGACCGGGCTGGATCTGGTCGAGTGGCAGTTGCGGGTCGCCGCCGGCGAAGCCCTGCCGCTCCGCCAGGAGCAGATCGTTTCGACCGGCCACGCGATCGAACTGCGTCTGTACGCCGAAGACCCGGAACAGGGATTCCTGCCAGGTTCCGGCCGCATCGAGACCCTGCGGCTGCCACCGGAGAGTAGCTCGCTGCGCATCGATGCGGGGGTCAGCGCGGGCGACACGGTGAGTATTTTCTACGACCCGATGATCGCCAAGCTGATCGTGCACGCCGCCGACCGGCCGGCCGCGCTGGCCGTCCTGCGCGCGGCCCTGGCCGAGATCGATGTGCTTGGGGTGAAAAGCAATGTGCGTTTTCTGGAGCAATTGGTCCGCCACCCGGCGGTGGTCGAGGCGCGTATCGATACCGGTTTCCTCGATCGCCATCTGGATCAGGTGATCGTGCCCGCGGCAGCGATTCCGGTGCTCGACGAGGAAGCGCGGGCGCAGACTTTGTCGCAGTCCAGTGTCGAACCCGACTCGCCCTGGGCGCGCCCGGACGCCTGGCGCATCGGCCACGCCGGCAAGCGTCTGGTCTGCTTCGAGTTCGATGGCGAACACCATGAAGTCAGCGCTCACGGCTACGGTGGTCGCTATCAACTGCGCTGGAATGGCCAGCAGACGCTGATCGCAGCGGCGCGTCTGCACCAGGGCTGGTTGAGCTATCGCGATCAGCAAGCTGCGCACCGGGTGCGCTGCCGCCGTCTCGGTGCCGACTGGCTGCTGTTCTGGAACGACCAACGACTGCGCCTGCACGCGATCGTTCCGTTTGCGGTGGTCGCGGACGCTGTTAGCCACAGCGACCGTCTGCTGGCGCCGATGCCGGGGCGGATCGTGGCGCTGCATGTCGCACTCGGCGATGTGGTGACGGTTGACCAGGAATTACTGGTGATGGAAGCAATGAAGATGGAGATCACCCTGCGCGCGCCGGTCGCCGGCAGCATCGCTGAACTCGGCTGCGAGACCGGCGCCTTCGTCGCCGCCGACCAGTTGTTGCTGCGCTGGGAGGCGGCCGATGCCTGAGTCGATCCGCGTCGTCGAAGTCGGTCCGCGTGATGGCTTGCAGAACGAAGCGCAGCCGGTCGCCACCGCGACCAAGATCGAGCTGATCGATCGCCTGGTCGCGGCCGGACTGCAGACCGTCGAGGCGACCAGTTTCGTCAGTCCAAAATGGGTGCCGCAGTTGGCCGATGCGGCCCAGGTGTTTGCCGGCATCGACCAGCCCGCGGGTGTGCGGTTTCCGGTGCTGGTGCCGAATCTCCAGGGCCTGGAGCGTGCGCTCGCGGTCGGCGTGCGTGAAGTGGCGGTATTCACGGCAGCGTCGGAAGCATTCAATCGGCGCAACATCAACGCCAGCATCGCTGAATCGCTGGCGCGGATCGAACCGGTGCTGGCCGAGGCCCGCGCACAGGGGGTGGCGGTGCGCGGCTATGTATCCACGGCCTTGGGTTGTCCCTACCAAGGTGCGGTGCCGGTCGCCGATGTGGTGCGGGTGGCGCGGGCCTTGCACGAGCTCGGCTGTTATGAAATTTCGTTGGGCGACACGATCGGCATCGGCACGCCACGGGCGGCCCGGGCGATGCTGCTCGCGGTGGCCGACGTGGTGCCGATAGCGGCGCTCGCGGTGCATTTCCACGACACCCGAGGCCAGGCCCTGGCCAATATCTACGCCTGTATCGAATCCGGCGTGCGGGTGATCGATTCCGCCATCGCCGGCCTCGGCGGCTGCCCTTATGCCGAAGGCGCGAGCGGCAATGTCGCCAGCGAGGATCTGGTCTACCTGCTGCATGGTCTTGGTTTTCAGACCGGCATCGATCTGGGTCGACTGGTCGCGGTCGGCCGCTTTATCAGTGCCGCGCTGGGCCGCCCGAATGGTGCGCGTCTCGGGTTGGCCTGGCGCGACCCGACTTGAGCAGCAAGGATCTGGCCCGGGCCCGGGCATGGCTCGCTGCCGGGCGCTTCGAAGTCGCCCTGCAGGCCGCGCAGTCGGTGCTGGCTGGTGCCCCGCAGGATTCGCAGGCGCTGACCATCGCCGCCAACGCAGCCATGCAGATCGGTGCCGACGCGGTCGCCGCGGCCTATCTGCAGCGGCTGTTGGTGCTGCGACCCGGGCAGCCGTTGCTGCAAAGAAATCTGAGCCGCATGCACAACCGGCTTGGGCTCGGCGCCCAGCGTGAAGACGACGATGTCGCGGCCAGGGCAGCATTTCAGCAAGCACTGATAGTGTGGCCGGAACACCGGGAAGCGCGCTTCAATCTGGCCCAGATGGAACGCCGTCGCCGCGATTGGGATGCCGCCGCCGAACACTTCGCCTGGCTGCACGCTGCCGATCCGGACGATGAGGAAGTGGCCCTCACGCTGGCCGAGATCCGCATCGAACAGGGCCGGCCGGAAGCCGCCGCGGCCCTGGGCGAGCGTCTCTGGCAACAGCTCGGGCTCTTTCCGCGCTGGCGTGAACTGGCGCTGGAGCTGGGCTGGCTCGATCGCTGGCAACAGACCCTGCCCGCCAG